>QMOR01000090.1 GCA_003648285.1 Bacteroidota bacterium | reverse complement strand
GAATGGCACGCAGACGCTCGTCAGTCACAATCAGGCGTATGGCATCGTTGGGATTGGTCATTTCTTTACCCGCACCCTCCAATGGAAGGATGTGTCGAAAGAACAGATTCCAATATCCGGGATGTTCGCTGCGCATCTGGGCAATTTCATCATCGGTGGAAGTGGAATCCAGTGCTGCAAGTTGTTTTTCCGACCGGATAACTTCAAATTCCGGTGCGATGTGATCCACATTTGGAATATTCTTATCTTTACTGCATCCAAGGATCAGGATAAATAACCCAACCAGAGCAATAGTTATCCCCTTTATCCCATTATTCATTTGATCCGGCATCCCGTATTGTTTAATCGCAGTGTTGAACTTGCTCTGCAGATGTATATAAACGCAAATTTCATGAAAAAATTGATGTGCTCGATATTGGTCCTCTTCTGCTTGAATACAATTGTGTCAGCGCAAGTCGAAAATCTGCGTGTGGGCATGCAATTGAGCCCCACGATGTCATGGATATCGACAGATGATAATTTGATAAATCGTACGAGCTCAAACATAGGGATCACTCTGGGAGCATTGGCTGAATACGAGATGACTGAGAAAATATCCTTTACCGGAGGTGTCGGTCTTGCATTTAATAAGGGGGGGACGTTGCAGCATGAGCATGGAGGTAATTTTTTTCCTGATTCTGAATTGAGTGACGACAAGTATAACACAGGCGAAAAACCACTACCCAACGGTGTGAAACTCAAGTATAAGCTCCAATACGTCGAAGTGCCGATGGGCATCAAGTGGAAGACGGAAGAAAAGGGGGATATCCGTTATTTTGCGGAAGCACCAATCCTGACAATCGGAATGCGCACCCAGGCTCGTGGTGATATTGACGGAGGAGATGTACTTACTTCGAAGGAAAATATTGGACCCGATGTGAGTTTCTTTAATTTTCAGATAGGTGCAGGTGTCGGTTTGGAATATGCGATTTCGGAAAGTTCATCGCTCGTAGGAGGGCTCTACTTCAATGCCGGTCTGACTGACATCACCAACAATGCGGCAACAAAAGCCATCGATAATCCCGATCAGGCGCCATCAAACCCAAATGATGACTATATTATCGTGTCAGAAGACTCACGAGGTCGACTGAGTTCAATCACACTGCGGATAGCAATCATGTTTTAATTCCTAAAAATGGAGGCAGACCAACTCAAGAATTTTATTGCACAGGCGCTTGCCGAAGACATTGGTAACGGGGATCACACTTCCTGCGCATGTATTCCGGAAGACAGCAGAAGCACGGCGGAATTACTGATCAAGGACATCGGTGTAGTCGCAGGTGTGGAAGTGGCGGCTGAGATTTTCAAATATTTGGACCCGGAAGCGGCTATGCATGTGCGTATCAATGACGGAGCTGATGTCACGCATGGCAATGTAGCCTTCACCGTGGAGTGCAATACGCGATCTCTTCTTGCCGCAGAGCGCATCGTCTTAAACACGATGCAGCGGATGAGCGGGATTGCGACCCTGAGCAGCAGATTTGCCGTGGAGGTAGAAGGCATGGATGTCAAAGTGCTTGATACGCGCAAGACAACACCTCTTTTTCGCTTTTTGGAAAAAGAAGCAGTACGGATAGGTGGATGTGAAAATTATCGGTTTGGCTTATTTGATTGGGTTATGATCAAGGACAATCATATCGATGCTTGTGGCGGGATACAACAGGCTATTGATAGTATTCATACATACTTTGAGGAGAAAAATCTCAGCCTTGGTATCACCATCGAAGTGCGCAATCTCGTCGAGTTGTACGAAGTCCTGCGCCGTGGTGGTGTGGATCGCATCATGCTCGATAACTTCGATTTGCCAATTATGGAGGAGGCCGTAAAAATTATTGATGGTGCCTTTGAAACGGAGGCTTCTGGTGGGATAACACTCGGTTCCGTGCGTATGATTGCCGAAACGGGTGTAAATTATATTTCAGTGGGCGCTCTGACACATTCGGCGGGATCACTGGATATGAGTCTCAATATTGTCAATCCCGACTAGCCCGGAAACCGAACCAGTATAAACACAAGAAACGCTGATAGCATGGCAAGAATCAGCCAAAATCGCATGTCTTTGTAAAAAACTTTGCCTTGATGATTTGAAGTCTCTGTGTTATGTCTCATACCCCTGTATAATTGCAATAATCCTGTGTTCATAATAAGTTTTCAAGCCTCTTTCGATTTTGTCCGGGGGAAGAACAACTTTTGTTTTGCAAAAAGGATACCATAGCGATTTTCTGTAATGTAATGGCAGTTGTGAAATGTATGAGCGCCAAATCAGATCATAAGCTGTGGTGCAGATGTGATCGGTTGATGTGCAGATGGTTATGGGGTGGGATACGCGAGTTTTCAAGTCTGTATCTGCTGCATATTAGAGAGAACCATACCTTTTGGTATATAAAATCTCTAAATACGATACGTTTATCGACACTTCTTAGCTGATTTCCCATTACCTTGGTGCCCTTAAATAAATACAAATATGTCATTTGAAGTAGAGGGGCGTCTCCATAAAATTTACGATGCAGAGCAAAAGACCGATTCTTTCCGCGCAAGAGAGTTTGTGATTGAAGTGCAATCAGGTCAATATCCACAGATGGTAAAATTTCAGTTGGTTCAGGACCGCTGTGACCTCATGGATGGCTATAAAGAAGGTGCCGAGATAAAGGTGTTTTTTGATCTGAGAGGCCGTGAGTGGCAGGGAAGGTACTTTACCAACCTGAATGCATGGAAGATCGAAAGTGTAGGTGGTGAAGGAGCACAACCACAGTTCGAAGAACCAGCATTCAATGAGCCACTACCAGGTGCAAATGCGGGCCAGGATCAGGAAGCCAAGAAAGAAGACTTTGACGATTTGCCGTTCTAAACTGAGGCTGGTGTACCCCATCATCCAAAGGCAAAGCAGTTTGCGGCTTATTCAAGACTCAGTCCGGTTAATCCTTTTCTCCATACTCATCATTCTTCCGACTCTGTGCAATGCGCAGGATCTCATCGGTGTCAACAGCGCTTGGTCCGATAGTTTTCGTGAATGGAATTTTCTTACAACCGACGAGGACCGGAATGGCAAATTGTACATGCGATGGCCGGGCAGGGATGACTGGACGCAGTGGGATTTTCGACTGAGAGATACAACTGCCTCCTTGACGCTCAAATGGAAGGATGACCCGAATCTATGGGAGGTGCGATGCCTCGGTACGACCGTTACGGCACGCACGATGTGGGCCGGAGATTTCTCTCAATGGCGCCTCAGCGACGGTACACACTCAATCGTTTGGAAAAGCAAATACGGCAATCGCCGGGATGAGTGGATCGTAAGGGACGATGCACAAGGATTCTTCTCGTTCTACACGTATTGGGAAGGCGACCCCCGTGAATGGATCGTATACGATGATCTGAATGAAGAGGTAAGTTATGCGATGCGTCTGACGATGATATTTTTGGCCTTGCATCACAGTACGCCCAGGATTTGAAGTCATATCCTAAATTTCGAATCCCGTATCCCGAATCCCGCATCCCGCATCTAGTAAAGAAGTATCTGATCCGCATGCGCACCACTCACCACAGGGTGAATCACGTTCTCAAACTTCCAATCTTTGTCAATCACGAATGTTGTGCGATGCACGGCATCTGAAATTCGACCCATGAAATGCTTCTCACCAAAAATGTCGAATGCCTTGGCGAGTACATTGTTTTTGTCCGAAATGAGAGGATAGGGAAGGTTATATTTCTTTCTGAAGTTTTGATGTTTGCGTTCAGAATCCTTGCTCACGCCAAATACTTGATACCCCGCCGCGAGCAACTGCTGATAGTTGTCCCTGATATTGCACGCTTCCCTTGTACATGTTTCTGTCCCGTCAGTATTGTAAAAGAACAGAATAACCGGTGTGCCTCTGAGGGATTGTGAGTCCAGCGAAGACCCGTCGTGCAGGATTGTTTTGAAGTCAGGAGCGGTATCTCCAGTTTTATATTTGCTTTCCCATGTCTTGCGTACAGCCATTGTTGTTTTATTTCAAAGGTATGGGATGGCGAGTCGATATGGCTGCTAAAAAAGATACCTTTGGAAAAAATATAAACATGAAGACCCTGAGTATTTTATTTTTTGCAATTGTATTTCCTGGATTGATGATAAGCCAGGTGATCATTAATTCTATCACCTACGCATTTCCCGGTGATACAATTGTCAGGTATTTGGATTTGGCTCCGGAAGGTGTCGAGATCACTGATGCAGGCGGTGACCAGAATTGGGAATGGACACTTTCTCAGGGCGTCACACAGGTTGCGGCTTTCGATTCAAACGATCGTATGGCTGATTTTCCTTTCGCAACGGTCAAAATGACTGAGGCAGCTGCCGAGAATTATTATGCCATAAATGACATTAACTGGGGCCTCCAGGGGTTTGTCGCAGAGGATCCGGTCGGGTTGGGGATCAATGTCGCTTCATTCTATTCTCCTTCCTTCTCGCAGGAGTACGCACCAGTTATATTTGAAGATACGATCATCCAGGTTTTTGCAGTTTATACAGGCATCCCTTTATCGGTGATCCCTGATACGCTTTTGGAAATGTTGCCTGTGGTACCCGATTCATTGCGTTTGAAAGTTTCCTCACTTGTGTTTGATGACATCGATGCATGGGGCACGCTTTCTATCAATGGGAATTCAATAGATGTGTTGAGGCAAAGACGTGAAAACCGCGTGGCAATTGCCGTTGAGGCTAAGGTGAGCATCCTGCCCTGGGTGGATATTACAGACCTCCTGCTGGATCTTGTCGATTCGATTCCCGGGGGCATTGCTTTGTCAGATACAGTCGTTTCATATCGATTTCTGGCACCAGGCTTTGGTTTGCCGATCGCTGATCTTGCCGTCAATAATGATACCGTCCGCAGCGTGGTGTTTCAGGCAGCGATGTTAAGTGCTCTTCACGATGTCGTTTTCACACCATCAGAGATCAATATATTTCCAAATCCGACTACCGGAGAAATCAATATTTCGCTTCCGGATTCTGAACACAATGTCGAACGAATTATCATTAGTGATCTTTCCGGGCGCCTTATAAAAGTGGAACAGGTTTTTAGTGGCCAGGATCAGATGCAGATCCGATTGGACGGAGTGACAAGTGGGTTGTACTTCCTGACACTCGTTGATAATAGCGGAAAGGTGCTGGGGACGGGGAAGGTGAGTTTGATTGATAATTGATCCTTCGGCTCGCGCACTTTTAGTGCGCTCGCTCAGGAGATAGTGTGGCAGAGAATGATGTCGCCGTGACTAACGAGTAAAGGTTCTTCTGAATTCAGCAACATTGCCGCGATCGTCCCTCACTTTAAGAACAATCTCATGGTCGCCAGTACTGATTCTTTCATCAAATCGATGCGTGAGCATATCCTTTTTCGCATCGTACTCCATGAGAATCCACTTGCCATCAACGTGCGCATTGTAACGCAATCCACGCGCTTTTCCGCCAATGGGCATATTATCGGTAATACTGAAGCGCATACGAGAAGCACCTTGCATTTTTGAGCTGAATTGAATGGGCTTTATCATTGGGGAGGTTGTGTCAACCTCAATGGTGTAATTGCCAAATTCCCGAACAGAAGCTGTAAAATACCCGTTGGAATACTTGCCTCCGTAATTTGTGATGACTTCCTCATCAAGCCTTCCTACGAATGCTTTGTCGCGAAGAGCAGATGGAAGATCTTCAGGTTTTATTGAAATTGAAATATACTTGTGAAGAGGTATGTTTTCGGATCCGATATGGTGTAATGCAGAATAATGGTTTTGCCCTGATTTTTCAGTACGATAATCAATGCCCGTTTGAGCATACAAGGCACCGGTGCCAATTGTACATTTAAAATTGGATTTTGTGATAGATAGTGACCCTTCATTGTCTGCGCTGAATTCTGCGGCAGGGATTTGCGAGGCCGACATATCGGCATCTCGCTTGATAAAGAAGGTTACGGTGGAGATATTGCCATTGATGTCATTTACCTCGATGCTCACCTTTTGCGATTGATTGGAGTATAATTTGACTACACCATTATTTTTATATCTGGAATAGATATCAAGTGCATTCCCGGGTAGCTTAAAACAACGGTGGTAATATCCTTTTTTCTTTTGTCTGGCCGCATAATCAATGTGCGCATTTAAGTAGCGGGTTTTTGAAAACGGAACTTCATTTAATGCAAAGCTGAAACGTGGGTCATCATCAACTTGCATTTGTAATTCATATATTCCATTGCGATTTGGCGCACCGTCCATTTTGTCCGTTGTCTTGAGGGCAAACCCTACGCGCCATGCGCCTTCCGACAGTGTATCTGCGATCGTATACCTGCCTGATGCAGTGCGCAATAATGGGTATTCACGCACATCTATCTGTTTTAAATCTTCGCTTAAATAATATACCTGAAGTTTGCCAATGTCTGGACGAACCTTGTCCGTAACCTGAAGGCCGAATAAAAATGGATTGATCGGCACCTGGCCTGAGGTTCGGCGAATCTCGAAGTGCAGATGAGGAGCTGATGAAGATCCACTGTTGCCCATGTATCCAATCAGTTGTCCTTTGTTCAGTTGGAATTGGGTAGGTTTTGGATACAGATCTACGCTAAACTTCTTGAGTTCATATTGTTTTTCCTTCACGTAAGCAGCAACGGTTTCATCAAAATGATCAAGATGCGCATAGACAGTTGTATAGCCATTTGGATGAGCAATGTAAATAGCATTGCCATATCCACCGGGAGCAACCTTGATGCGGGCTATAAATCCTTGAGCCGAGGCACTTACGATTTCGCCTGACGTTCCCTTTAATGATTTGATGTCTATACCGGAATGGAAATGCCCGGGCCGTAACTCCCCAAACGTACCCGACAATAGAACGGACCTGTTTAATGGCAGCTCAAAGTAGTCGGTAGGGTATTTCGGGCCCGCGGAGTTCCACGAAATAAACAGGAGAGAAATTAAAACCAGGTATATGTTCCTCAGCTTCATGATTTGCCAAAGTTGCGGTGAATTGCCTGACTGAGATTGTCGTATGCAGTACTTACACTCATTTCGCGTGCTTCAATTTTATTTTTTAAAGACTGATACAACGTATTGAGTTGATTGTCTGATTGAATGATTTCCCTAATGAGCAAATTCACTTTGCCTTCGAGCCATGTCACATCTTGTCGCCTTCTTTGTTTTTCGAGGTAACCTGACGATCTCACCTTGCCATTGAAGTCCTGGATGATTGACCAGAGTGCTTCGATGCCCGTGTTCTCCAATGCTGAACAATTGACGACACGTGTCTGAATCCCGTGTTCTTTCGGAGCGAAAAAATGTGCCGCCTGCATGTAATTTTGGCGAGTGGCAACAGCTGTGTCGAGCTGATCTCCGTCTGCTTTATTAACTGCAATGGCATCTGCAAGTTCTACGATGCCACGCTTGATGCCCTGTAGGTCATCGCCTCCTCCCGGCATTACGAGTAAAAGGAGAAAATCCACCATACTGCGCGCGGTCACTTCAGACTGACCTACGCCTACAGTTTCGATACAGATATTCTGATACCCGGCTGCTTCGCAAAGGACGATCGCTTCCCGTGTGGCATCCGCGACTCCACCAAGCGCATCTCCAGCAGCGGTTGGGCGTATGAAGACTTTAGGGTTAGTTGACAAGGTCTGCATCCTGGTCTTATCTCCGAGGATGGCACCGCTGCTGATTCTACTCGTAGGGTCTACAGTCAACACCGCAAGAGATTCGCCACAGTCTACAATATGTTGACCCAGTACTTCAATCAGTGTACTCTTACCGGCACCTGGCGCACCACTTATCGCAAACCGAAAAGTATCTGAGGTCGTTTTGAGGCACAGGTCCAATAACTGACTGGCTTGCGATCTGTGCCCAGCCTTTTTGCTTTCGACAAGCGTGATGGCCCGGCCGAGTGCAATGCGATCACCTGAAGTAACCTGCTCAAAAAGTGCTTGTATGTCTATTTCGGTTGCCACAAATGCTTAATTAAAAGTGAATGTCGGAATCTCTGTAGTGAAATTAAAGTTAAAGTTAAATGTCGACCGCTATGTATTCAATTCAATCAATTTCAGCCAGGCCTTTTCAACAAGTTGGCGTGTCATGTTTTCAATATAATATGCACCCTTGACAGGATCTTCAATTGCGTCCAGTTTGCTTTCATAACGGAGGATCTGGTGAATATTCCTGGAGATGCGCCGATGAAACGACGTTGGATTTGCATCGGAATGCGCAATGATCAATCGATCCACACCACCACTTATGGCAGACAGTGCTTTGGAGCCGGCAGCTATCATATTTCGATGGACATCGTCTGTCATGTCGCGGTTAGAAAATCTCCCCTCAACAAATAATGATGGTTTGTTCAATCCAAGTGCAACAAGGGAATTTGCCCATAAAATGCGTAACGCCCGAAGCCGTGCGATCTCCACAAAATAGGCATCACCTATCTCAACCACGCATTCGACAGGGTCATGATCATATGGCTGTGTGATCAGTTCAATCCCCTCATGTATCGTTTTGGCCAGGCCTTCAACGACGGTTTTGTCGAGTTGCAAATGCGCCGGGCCACCAATCACGCTTTTATCATTTCGAATATGCACCACCGGCACTTCGGAGTTATCTGACTGCTGTACAGAGTCCGGAAGATTTTGCAAAAAATCATCAAGCGATGAAATCAATGCCTGTGTCATTTCATCTGTGCCGGGAATGACATAAGTTTTGATCATCCCGAGGTTCACCCCGGCAAGAAGGATGGACCAATCCGGGAGGGCATGCACCTTTAGCATGATCACCTCGCAACCACCTGCCAGGGCTTCCAAAACTTCATGATTGGCATCGGCATCATCCTGTACATTAAACTCTTCGGCTATTTCCCAGTGAGGGTCATATCCAATATCTGTAGAACTGTTTTCGATGTCGTCAGCATGTACGAATGGGCTGATCGTCAGTTCATCATCAAATTCCCAGTCCGTCTCCTCAATGTTCTTGCCACGCAGGTCCTCGCGAATTTTTGACAACCACTTCTCTTTAGACACGCTGTCGAATGCCTCGAGAATTGAATCCGTACCGCTCATCTTGTTCATCCCGCTAAGATATGACTCTTTGATGGGGGCTCCATATTCTGTCTCTGAAATTGAGACTTGTCTTGTTGGCATCATTTGAATTAGTTTTACGCCGGATGATTTACTTTGACAACAATGCTACTACTCCTGTAGATCAACGCGTTTTGGATGCGATGCTCCCGTATTTTACAACGCATTTTGGCAATGCTGCAAGTCGCCAGCATCAAACTGGCATGAACGCCAGGTCTGCTGTGGAAGGGGCACGTGACTCAATCTCCGATGTCCTGGGTGTTGATGCAAAAGAGATCGTCTTTACCTCCGGTGCTACCGAAGCCTGCAATCTTGCAATCAAGGGAGTATTTGGCTTGTATCGCCGGAAGGGAAAGCATATCGTAGTAATAAGCACCGAACACAAGGCCGTGTTGGATTGCTGTAGCCATCTCGAAGAAAAAGGAGCTGAAATCACATTCGTTGATGTTGATACCAATGGTATGATTGACATGCAGATGCTGGAAGAAGCCATTCACGACGATACGATTCTTGTGATCTCCATGTGGGCAAATAATGAAACAGGCGTGATTCATCCCATTGAGGAAATAGGTGCGCTGTGCGCGCTAAAAGGCACTTTACTCTTTTCCGATGCGACACAAGCGGTCGGCAAGATATCGGTGAAGCCGCGAGACGCTGGTGTTCAGCTCCTGGCAATGTCCGCCCACAAATTTTACGGACCAAAGGGCGTCGGTGCATTATATATTTCTGGAAAATCACCCCGTGTAAAACTCGATCCACTAATTGATGGTGGTGGGCATGAGCGCGGCAACAGATCCGGCACACTCAATGTTCCCGGAATCGTGGGAATGGCTAAAGCTCTGGAGCTTGCGTCGGACGAACAACAAGCCGAGAATGGACGTCTAATTCTGTTGCATGACAATCTCGAATCGGGTCTCCTGGCAATCGAAGGGACTCAATTGAATAGCAGCTTAACCCGGCGTATGCCAAATGTGACAAATATCAGGT
>QMOR01000089.1 GCA_003648285.1 Bacteroidota bacterium | reverse complement strand
TGCAAGGATTGGCCCCTGATCGATTGCCAGGTAGGACGAAGCTGTCCAGTCCTCATCCATATTAAAAGCGTCAACAAAACCGTACTTCCCCCATATTTCATCGCCCAATTCCCGATAGAAGTGTTTCAGGGCATCCATCGAATAATCGGGTGTATAAGGCATTGAAGAAAGGGCCGCCGTTGGCGAGATCGTTCCATTATCCCTGTTAGCGGTAGGTTCATGAGCAAGATATCCCCACGGATCATCACTTGCCGTCAGCCCCCAGCAGACATCGCTGTATCCCTTATGATTTTCAGGATTGTCAATACAGTATGCCCGGTTTATGAGTGTATGATAAAATCCGTTGTTGAAATAATTGGCATATCTGTCCTTCTTGTAGCGCGGGTCAAACCCGAGGTATGAATAATGAGAAAAAAACAAGGGACCTCCGCGATCAGGTCCTACTGCCAATGGATAGCCATAGAATGTCCCCCCGTTCTCATAGCTGCCTCCTGCCCAGCCGTTGTAATACAGACTAACAGGTACGGGATGGGTCGGAGATGCTATCGCCAGGAGATACACAATGTGTGCCTCATTATACCCTTTGATTTTATGGTCCATTTTCCAGCCATAATTAGGCGACCAATGCCAATACAGTACCTGCTGAACAGATTTGCGATACCAATTCCAATCGACCTCTCTCCAGATTTGTGTTATTTTCTCTCGAAGTTCAACCTCATTCGGGCTTTCGCCTTTGATACATTGCCTTGCTGTGAGCATCCCTTGTATCAGAAAAGCCGTCTCTACCAGATCGCCTCCGTCATCGAACTCACTGAAAGGAACCACCTCACCTGTGGCACCATTCATCCAGTGCGGGAATACGCCATGAAATCGATCTGCTTCCTCTAGGAAGGTGACAATTTTGAGAATACGCTCAACCCCTTTCTCGTGGCTTACAAATCCGCGTTCCATCCCCACGAGTATGCCCATGATACCAAAACCAGTACCTCCGGTTGTCACAATACTTGTTGTATTGCGTTCTCTTGCCATCCCTGATACCGGGTGGGCAAAATCCCAAAAATATCTGAACGTGTATTGCTGCACCATTGTGAGCAATTGCTCATCCGTCATATCGAAAGTGGCAGCGTTTACCTCATTGGAGAAAGCGCTTTCCTCACCTGTATCATCAATTGCCGTGATTCTGTATTCGAACTGTAACTCGGACTGGCCAACAAAGTCAATGGTACTTTTTTCAAGTTTGCCCACGCTTCGCAGAAATTCAAAACCCCCTTGATCCTCTGATCTGTAGATACGATAACTGGTCAGGTTTGGTTCCGCATTTTGATACCATGACAATTCAACATGGCTATCGTATCCAATAGCATCGAGCCCTGTTGGAGGAGCAGGCTGCCCAAGCGAAGCACAAATGAACGATAGTGCGAATAAGAACGTAAGGATAAACTTTCCAAACCAAGTGTGATAAAATGATCTACTTACAATGCACATTGACATAGGCAAAAGATTCAAAAGTTTGCTATAACTTCATTCAACAGTGTCCAATATTGAAATTATCAGGATATTCTACAAAATAAACACCTCACCATGACTACGCCAATGATGTAGATCAGTACCTCATCATGTATTCGGTCAGGTTAGAATCTTGTGGTAGCATCATTTTCTTCCGCAATCGATAGCGCTTGTTCTCAATACCCCTGATCGAGATGTGTAGCAAGGGTGCAATTTCTTTGGAAGAGAGGTTCATTTTTAGGTAGGCAGCCAATTGCAGATCTCCGGGTGTCAAAGATGGAAAAGCCAATTTGAGCTCGCGAAAAAATGATGCGTGCACCTGGTTGAAATTTTCTTCAAAAAGCTTCCAGTCTTCTTCCGAAGTGAGATGCATGTCGATGATATGATTTATATGCTGATACTCTTTGCCCGTGATTTGCATCCCCGAAGTCTTTTTGAGTTGCCTGAGCGCCGTTTTAATCTCGAGCAGGATTTCATTCTTTCTTGCCAGATTAATTGTAGAATTGGCGAGTTCTTTGCTTTTATTAACGACATCCATTTGCAACTTTTCGTTACGCGCCCTCATTACTTGCTCTGATATCAATCTTTGCTGCTCTACTTCGTGCTTTCGCTTTGCTTGTCTAAGCCTTGTATTGTAGAAACTTTGCATACCCCAGACGACGACACCAAAACACATCAGATACATCAGCATTGCCCAATTACTTCGTGACCAGTGTGGAAGTACAGTAAACTTCAGTGTCGATTGGGAAGCACCGAGTTTGGTAGCTACATGGAATACATAATCACCTTCGGGAAGGTTGAAATAGTCTTTTTCAGGGATCTCCGTCCAATCCGTCCATTCTGTATCAGCACCCTCGAGATAATAACGGAAAACGGGTTTACGATTGAACACTGGTTGATACACTTTAAGCCTTAGACTGTTGTCCTTGCTCGTGAGTTCGATAGTCGCATCAGTCAATTGAGCAATCGATGTTTTCTCGCCACTCAGAATTTCAAGGTGAGTAATTTGAACTGGAAGTGTTGACTCGGCTAAGCCGTTTTTAATCACTCGGGAATCCAACAATGCAAATCCTTCATTCATGCAAAACAAGTAGCGACTCGAGTCAAGGATAACAATGTTTTCATATCGACCGACCAATGAAACAGGAAATGCGAAGGTGTTTTGGTCCTGATGAAAAATCGTTTCTGTTGGCAACACTTCAAACCAATCAGCGTCATTGCCTTGAATAATTCTACCTTCTAATTGGTCAAGTGGGACACCTCTGAAGTTTCCGTCCTTATAAAACCAGTTGGAGCTGTCAACATACCTGTACCAGTCATCATCTGATTTTACGAATATATCCTCTTCAAAACGTATGATACGCGGGGTTTTCACAGATGGCAAACCCATAGAAAGTGAGATTTCCTGTAGGTAGGAGATCTCTGTTCTTTCTTTATTCAAAGCGACCCGATACAAGCCTTCTATTGGATGCGCTAACCAGATTGCTCCCGAGTGATCAATAACCAGCTCTTTGACCGGCTCAAGAAAGTCGTTAACACGGTGGGAATATGAACACCCCCCTGATTCGTCAAAATGAAATGTAATGAGGCCAGAGTATGTCCCCTGCAAAAGCAATTCTGAATGATCTGTAAAGGGGATCGTGGTCCAACCCCCGTTAACTGTGGAAATTTTTCTAATAGAACTTTCATTGAGAATAAATGTGCCATCATTGTGCCCACACAGAAGCTGGTCATTCACTTCAATCAACTGCCATACCTGGCCCTGAGTACCTTCAATAAACTGAAAATCACTATGCTGTGACTGATCATTTACAACATCTTCACGATAAAAGACACCATGATTGGTGCCAAGATAGAGATAGCCCTTGAATAACGCGGCAGTGTATATTGTGCCGAGCTCGCCACGCACATCAACATGATAAACAAGTGGATTATTTACATCGACCAGTACAATCCCACGATCAAGTCCAAGCCAGAGATTACCGAAATCATCTTCTCTCATTGAAAGGACCGTATTGTCCGGCAAGCCACTTTGTTTGTTTAAATGATATTTAAGATTCCCAGTTGCATGGAGGACAAAAAGGCCGTCAAGGATACTGCCAAATGCAAAGTCCCCATTGGTTAGCCGTATTCCCTTGTTCAGATGTTTGGTCCGAAAGGTGTTCTGTAAATCAGAGTGCCAGAAACTCACTACCCCTTCTTTCCAAATGAAAACGCCATGTTGTTCTGTCCCAATCAACAACTCGTTGTCATTACCCGGAAGAATGAACACAACTTTCTTATCTGCAAAAAAATCAGTTCCTGGCAATATTTGAAAACTTCTGGTTTGGCTCAACTCATAAATTCCTCCATCAATCTTTTGAAAAAGTGTTTTACCCCTTACATGACTTAGAAACATGATGTTTCCGGGAGGCTTTAGTTTTACGACCTTGGTTTTGTCATACTTGTAGATCGTTGAAAACGACTGAAAGTAAACGGCATCAGGTGTGGATTGGATATGCCATATTTCCTCACTTTCACCCATACCACCTTCAATGTCATTTGCAAGTGAATGGAATTGGAGTTGATTCAGGCTATCGGATTTCCAATAGCCAAACTCATTGTAACTCCCTGTGTACAACCGCCCATCGACGTCGGTGGCCACGGCCCTGATAATTGTATTTCTACTTTGGTCCTGTATTTTCCAATTGCTGCCATCAAATTCGAGCAGGCCATCAGAAGTACCAAAATACATACGATTACCATGAGCTTGTGTAACTGACCAGGTTTGGTCATTCAGAATATTTTCATTCGTAAAATGAACTATCCTGGGAGTCTCCTGGGCAATCGAAACAAACGTGCAAAAGATTGTGCAGATGAAAAATATGGATATTGATCTTATCAACAAATATTGTTTAGAAACTACGTTTTATCATATCAGCCTTATACTTATACTCACATTTTAAATTAAAGATATCAAACCCCACAAACCTCACCACTTCCCATTCAACAGTATCCCCATAGCCCATGATACAAATCATTGTAGATCGAGTTAAAATGACCCATTTTATGCGAACGTAGGGAGTTGCCCTATCGATGAAAGTAGTGGATTATGCAAACTATGCAACGCGCCGCAAAAATTTATGGTTACACCGTATGTGTCATTTCCGTAATTACATTTATCATCTCCCTCTCCGCAGTGATTACAGCAGTGCTGGATACGTCAGAGCCTCTCTATGCGGGATATCAGGATTACACCCATCTGTCGTCTTTTGAAAACTTCAAAGTTGATGCATTGAAGGCTATCAGTAAGGACGCAGCATACATTCCTGATGATGCTACCTTGAGAACGATGTATAAATCTGCCCGTAAAGAAACAATTGCGCATTCTATGCATACAATATGGCGCAATCTCACGGTAAGTGGAATCATTCTGATCTTCAGCGTTGTATTATTCACTATCCACTGGATGTGGATGAGAAGGTTGGGCAGAGCTGAGCAGATGACAGAATAACGACGGTGTATTTATTTATGATTTGATGCAAACGATTGTTGAAATGATACAAATGTGTTGAGACATGATTAATCGCGCCTCTACAATCATTCAATCATCTATTCTATCATTCATAACGCAAGGATTCAACAGGATTTCGATACGCGGTACGTGCCGTCTGTAATCCGACCGTCAACCAGGCAATAAACACAGACAATCCGCCCGAAATCAGGAATACAGCAACCCCGATCGGACTACGATACGCGAAATCCTGTAGCCATCCATCCATGACATACCATGCAACGGGTGCCGCAATCATAAATGCAATCACAACTAACAGGGTAAACTCCTTGGATAATAACACAACCAATCCAAAACTTGACGCTCCAAGTACTTTGCGGACACCGAGTTCTTTCCGCTTGCGTTCCGCAGTAAAAGATGCGAGTCCGACTAATCCGAGACATGCAATGAAAATCGCAAGGCCAGCGAAAATGCCGAATATCCTCCCCTGACGCTCTTCATTCTCATATAATTCAGCAAAATTCTCATCAATGAATGTGTACTCAAAAGGCATGTCAGGATTTACTTCTTGCCATTTACTCTCTATAAACGCAATAGACTCATTCAATCGGCCTGATCTTACCCGCACTACATAGTTCCACGCCATATACGGTGCAATAAAGTAAACGGTAGGTACAATTTTTTCCTTCAAATTCTCAAAATGAAAGTCTTTAAGCACCCCAATCACTTTGCCATCTCGGTCTTCCCACTGGCCAGAATCCCAGTCACGGATTTCTGAACTCCCAAATGTCTTATTGATCGCGGATTCATTCGTCCACCCAAGATCGCGTACTGCAGCCTCGTTAATGATGAATGCTCCTGAAGCATCAGCGGGAAAGTCCCGTGAAAAACTACGGCCTGATGCCATCTCAAACCCCATCGTTTCAATAAAATCATAATCGGTCCAGACAGTCTGCATACCCTTCTGCTGATCCTCAGGAACACCTTCAGGTCTCGTCCCCAATGAACTGGTCAAATTACCCGGAGGAACACGGGAAGAACCAGCAGAGTTTACAATTTGCGGATTCGACATGAGTCCTGTGCGAAACTGTTCATACTGCCCCCTCATATCCAAAGGAGTCCCAAAACTCAATACGTGTTCTTTGTCAAATCCCAGATTGATATTTTTACAATAGGTCAACTGTTTGTACACAATGCCTGTTACGACCAGCAGAAAGATGGATGTTGCGAATTGAAATGAAACTAAAACGCGACGGAGCATACCTCCTTTGACACCTTGTGTAGCTGATCCTGACAAGGTACCTATTGGTTTGAATCCTGACAATACAAATGCCGGGTAACTACCGGCAGCGAATCCCACAAAGGCAGTAATGAGCAAAAGACCGGCTATCATTTGAGGACTCAATAATGTTACAACTGTGAGGTCCTTGTCTGCAAGTTGATTGAAATATGGTAAAGCCACGATGGCAATTCCCACGCCAATTATTAAAGATAGTAGTGCCAGTAACGAACTCTCGCTTAAAAATTGTGCGATGAGTTGTGGTCGTCGTGCACCGACGACTTTGCGCAGTCCTACTTCTCTGGCTCGCATGCTTGATCTTGCCGTCGCAAGGTTCATGAAATTGATGCAAGCGATAATCAAGATGAACAAGGCGATAAAAGAAAATGCATAGACATATATGATATCTCCACCCCTGGCATAAGATGACACGTCCTTTGAATGCAGATATATCGAAGGCAACGGCTGCATTACGATCTTTGGCGAAGCCCTTTTCCAGGCTTCAAGTTTCACCCCGACAAAATCTGCAAATCTCTTTTCATAATCCTCCACCTTCTGGCCCCGGGAGGTCATGGCATACGTCTCTACATAGCCCTCTCCCCAGTTTTCCAATATGATCCGACCAAAAACCTGATCTGCACAATTCATTGAGACCAATACATCGAACTGGAACTGCGTATTATCGGGAACATCTTCCATGAGTCCTGTCACTACAAAATCGCGATCCCGAATTTGCATCACCTTGCCAATCGGATCATCGTTGTTGAAGTATTTTCGTGCAGCTGATACTGAAAGCACCACAGAATACGGATCAACAAGTGCTTTGTCAGGTGTCCCCTTGACAAATGGAAACGTAAAAACATCAAACACGTTTTGATCCACAAATGCAAGATGTTCTTCCTGATAGTCCTGATCACCGATCGTAACTTGCTCCCGCCCTTGTGGAGCAAAACGAACGACTTCAAGATCAGCAAAATCCACTTCCATTTCCTTGGCTAGACGATATGGTCCGACGGAACGCTCCTGGACATCACCTGTTTGTGGATTCGTCACATTGATGTTGAGCCGGTATATTCTGTCCTTGTTGACGTGAAATGTATCGTAGCTCAGTTCACTCTGGACATACATCATGATGAGCATGACACAAGCCATCCCGATAGCCAGCCCAAGAATATTAATGAGCGTGTAGCCGCGAAATCTCCAAAGATTGCGGAATGCAATTTTGATGTAGTTCTTGATCATAGATGAATAGTGTTGACGCCTGGTGCCTTAAGATACGATGTAGCTTGTATTAATGACGGATAAATTGTGGAAGTGTTGCATGTTGTTTTGTTTGTAGATTCTTATAGAACACGGATGACGCGGATTGGACGGGTTTGCACAGATTAGGAGTGCTATCACCGATTATGACGGCTTTCACCGATTATCTCGGATCCTTTTTCTATTCATCCACGGTATGGAGATGTTGCCAAATCAGAACTCAGATATCAGATATCATAGATCATACATCAATTCAGCCCTCAGTTTGCAACCTTTTCCAGCATCGCTCATCTTTAATCTGTACTCTTCAAGATTCATACTATGCACACAGCACACTTCTTCAAGATCGTCATACGTCATTTCAAGCGCCACAAAGGATCATTTCTCATAAATGCGATCGGGTTATCGACAGGTCTGGCCTGCGCTCTTCTGATCCTGATGTGGGTACAAGACGAAATGCAAATTGATAAGTTTCATGCGAATGACGACCGGCTATTTCAGGTACGCGAGCACCAGGCTTATGCTGAGGGAATCATGACGACATCATCTACTCCTGGACTGTTGGCAGAGACACTTCTCGAAGAAATACCGGATTTTGAATATGCGACCATGGTGGGCTGGGGCGATGATTATACACTGTCGGTTGGCGAAACGAATATCAAGAAAATTGCGCGACACGTAAGTCAGGATTTCTTTCAGGTGTTCACGTTTCCGCTGATATACGGTACACCTGAGAATGTGTTGACCGAGCCAACGGATGTGGCCATTTCGAAAAGCACAGCAGAAGCTCTTTTTGGCTCTGTAGATGCGGCCGCTGGGGCCATGCTGACGCTGGATCACGGCACAGAGTACAAAATCACAGGGATATTTGAAGATGTCAAATCCAATTCCACGCTGGACTTCGAGGCGTTGTTTACCTGGGAGAAAATTAAGAGTGAGCAGAACTGGCTCCTAAATTGGGATAGCAACGGGCCACGGACTTATGCAATGCTGAGAGAGGGATTTGTGCGTGAAGATGTGGAAGGCAAAATTGCAGGCTTCATCAAAGAGCGCAATGAAGACTCCAATGTGACCTTGTTTCTTCTGCCCTATTCCGAAAGTTATTTACACGGGCGGTACGAAAATGGCAAGCCAGCAGGGGGACGTATTGAATATGTGCGTCTATTTTCAATTATTGCTCTCGTCATTCTCATTATTGCGTGTATAAATTTCATGAATTTGTCCACTGCGAAGGCGTCACGAAGAGCCAAAGAAGTAGGTGTAAAAAAGGCGATTGGTGCGAGCAGGGGATCACTCATCGCCCAGTATCTCACCGAATCCACGATGATTTCTCTTCTATCTCTTTTAATTGCCATTGGAATCATTTTTCTGATTCTTCCGAAATTCAATTTAATGACAGACAAGGAGCTTGCATTTGTTCCTGACATTCAGATGATTGGGCTTTTCCTTGGCATCACACTTTTTACCGGCCTTGTAGCAGGTAGTTATCCCGCATTGTACCTATCTGCATTCAAGCCAGCAGCTGTTTTAAAGGGGGATGTACGGTCGTCCATAGGAGAGCTTTGGGCGAGAAAAGGGCTTGTCATTTTCCAATTCACTATATCGGTTTTCCTGATCACTTCCGTGCTGGTCATTTATAATCAAATAAAATTTGTGCAGACTCAAAACCTTGGTTACGACAAGAATCAGCTGGTTCTTTTTAATGCTGACGGCAGACTCGAAGATCATTATGACACCTATCTTGAAAGGGTAAAACGCATGCCCGGAATTACAAACATTTCTACAATCGGTCATAGCCTGGTTGGGCAAAATAATAATACGAGTGGTTTGGTTTGGGACGGCAAGAATCCTGAAGACCGGATTCTGTTTGAAAATGTGGCTGTGAATTACGATGCGATAGAGACCACAGGTGTAATCATGAAAGAAGGCAGGAGTTTCTCCCGTGAATATGGGGCCGACTCTTCCAAGGTGGTTTTTAATGAAGCTGCTATTAAAATCATGGGGCTGACAGATCCGATTGGCAAGACAATTCGGCTGTGGGATCTTTACGACTTGCAGATCATCGGGGTAGTCAAGGACTTCCATTTTCAATCGCTTCATAGGCCTGTCAAACCATTATTTTTCAGATTATCGCCTGAGAATACGTGGCGGGTTTTGGTGAGTCTTGAAGTTGGAAACGAGCAGGCAGGCCTCAAAAGCCTTCAAGCTTCTTATGAGGAATTTAACCCGGGTTTTCCATTTGAGTATGAATTCGTGGATGAGAGTTATGCCAGGCAGTATTCTGCAGAGCAAAGGGTTTCTTCTCTCTCGAGATATTTCGCTGGCATCGCTATTATCATTTCATGCCTTGGCCTCTTTGGATTGGCTGCCTTTACCGCTGAAAGAAAAAGGAAGGAAATCGGTATTCGTAAAGTACTTGGCGCGAATGTCATGCATATTATTACGCTTTTAACGGGTGAATTTTCGCGTCTCGTCATCATTTCAATTGCAATCGGTCTACCGGCTGCATTCATTATGCTGCGAAACTGGCTTGATCGTTTCGAGTTTCACATCCATCTCAGTCCATGGGTATTTGTGGGTGCCGGATTGCTGG
>QMOR01000088.1 GCA_003648285.1 Bacteroidota bacterium | reverse complement strand
CGTCGCAATCCGCCTTCCGTTACAGAGTCTCGGATACTTTGTATCGAGTCAGGTTTATTCTTTTTAAAACTATCCCGCAAAAAAGTAGCCACGAGTACCCCATCGTCTGTGGCAATACCAAATAGCGCCAGGAACCCAACCCAGACCGCCACACTGAGATTTATCGTCTGTATTTGAAATAAATCTCTCATACTGGCGCCCATAAACGTAAAGTTCAAGAACCAATCAGTGTCGTAAAGACCTATCATAATAAATCCACCTGAAAAGGCAATAAAGACACCGGTAAATACCATCAATGATATCATGACGGAATTAAATTGAAAATAAAGCACCAGGAATATGATAGCAAGAGCAATTGGTACAACAATCGACAATCTCTTATTGGCTCTTAATTGCTGTTCATAATTTCCGGCAAAGCGATATTTGATACCCGCCGGCACCACCAATTCTCCTGACTCAATGATGCCATCCAAATATTCAACACAATTTTCAACTACAGTAGTTTCAGAATAACCCTTTACGCGGTCAAACAATACATAACCGATCAAAAATCCATCCTCACTTTTTATCGATTGAGCACCTGCTTCATAACGCACCGTAACTAAATCACCCAACGGGATTTGACCACTGGCGGTCGGAATGTATATCCTTTTGAGCTCTTCCGGATCTCCACGCAACTCTCGCGGATAACGCAAACGAATGGCATAGCGCTCACGGCCTTCTACCGTCATTGTCATTGGCATCCCTCCGATGGCAGCCTGGATATATGTTTGCACCTGTGCCACAGATAGTCCATAGCGCGCTATGATTTCACGATTGATATCTAGCAATAAATACGGCTTTCCAACTATCCGGTCTGCAAATACAGCTGCCACTTTAACACCTTCAACTTTCTTAAGATGATTTTCAAGTTCCAGGCCAAAAGCCTCTATTGTCGAGAGGTCCGGTCCTGAAACCTTGATCCCCATTGGAGCCCGCATACCAGTTTGTAGCATCACCAATCTGGTTTCAATAGGTTGAAGCTTTGGTGCAGATGTCACTCCCGGAATCTTCGTGGCCTTTACAATCAGGTTCCAGATATCGTCGGGACTCTTGATCTCGTCGCGCCATTGTCTGAAGTACTTGCCCTTTTTATCCGGAATCAACTCGCCATTCTCATCTCTGAGATAGTCCGCATCGTCATTGACTCTAAATCGTACCCTGTGCCCCTTTTCATTTGTCTTGTACTCGGTCTTATAGATGATCGTATTCTCGTACATGGACATCGGAGCAGGATCAAGTGCACTATTGACACGTCCTGCTTTTCCTACGACACTTTCTACTTCAGGAATTGATGTCACAGCCATGTCGAGCATCCGGAGATTATTGATATTCACTTCCATGCCTGAGTGCGGCATGGACGTTGGCATCAACAAAAACGACCCCTCATCGAGTGAGGGCATAAATTCCTCACCAGTATTTGTAAATACGACATATCCCTGATAGACGATAAACCCTACGATAAACAAGAATAATATTTTTACCCTTAATAGGAATCGCAATATTTTCTCATAAAAGTGGATCACAACAAAGAAAAAGCCAACAAGTCCCCCTATTATGATGACCACAAACATAAAGTTTGTTGTTGCACTTTTATTCACACCCAGCGGCATCCAAATACTTGACAACACCCAGGCGACAAGTAATGCATAGATCACGTTGACCAGGCCACCGACTATCTTGGACGAACGGTCGGAGGCGTATTTCTGCGCAATGGCAACGAGAATACCTGAGACACCTATTACTGTCAATACCGCTCCAAGGAACGGATTGTGAAAATATGCCACATAAGCACCCGCAAGCACCGCCAACACATTCCCCGCGTTACGCATGATGTGCTTTTGGGATTTTTTACCTGAAAACACAGTGTGCGCCAGGGCCGGTAGGATCGTGATCGCAACGACAATCGAAGAGATAAGGGCAAAGGTCTTGGTAAACGCAAGGGGTTTAAACATTTTTCCTTCAGAAGCCTGCATTGTGAATACCGGAAGGAAACTAATGATAGTCGTAGCCACTGCAGTAATTACTGCTGATGCCACCTCTGTAGTCGCCTCGTAGATAGAAGTAAACAGGGTCTCGTCGGGTGGCGCTTCTTCTATGCGTTTGACCATGCTTTCTATCAGCACTATCCCCATGTCCACCATCGTCCCGATGGCGATGGCAATACCAGACAACGCCACGATATTAGCATCTACGCCGAAGTATTTCATTGCGATAAAGCACATCAACACCGCGATAGGCAATGTGCCAGAAACGAGTAATGAAGACTTTAGATTGAACAGCATCAAAATCACGACAATAATCGTAATCAGTATCTCGAGGGTCAACGCTTCCTGAAGCGTACCTATGGTCTCGTTGATCAGCTGGGTGCGATCGTAAAACGGTACTATTTTCACTTGCGAAACTGTGCCATCCGCAAGCGTCTTAGTTGGCAATCCTGGCTCAAGTTCCGCAATTTTCGCTTTGACATTATTAATGGCCTCAAGAGGATTAGTGCCGTATCTTGCCACGACCACTCCACCAACGGCCGCCGCACCCGATTTATCCAGTATTCCCCTTCTTGTAGCCGGACCAATATTTACATGCGCAATATCGCGAATTCGAATAGGCACATTGTTATTAACTTTTACGACACTCTGCTCGATATCTTCTATGTCTTTTACATATCCGAGGCCACGCACAAAATACTCTACCTTATTGATCTCCATCGTCTGAGCTCCTATATCGATATTGCTACCTTTTATAGCACTCATGACTTGATCGAGACTCACATTATTGGCCTTCATCGCATCAGGATCTACATCTACCTGATACTCTTTGACATAGCCCCCGATTGAAGCCACCTCAGCAACTCCCTCAGCAGCTGACAGACCATATCTTACGTAGAAGTCCTGTATAGTGCGCAATTCGTGCAGATCCCAGCCACCGGTAGGATTCCCCTCAGAATCCTGACCCTCCAGTGTATACCAATAGATTTGGCCGAGGGCTGTCGCATCAGGTCCAAGTGCAGGCTGCACACCCTCGGGCAATGTCCCCCCGGGTAAAGAATTCAGTTTTTCCAGTATTCTCGTGCGGCTCCAGTAAAACTCAACGTCATCCGTAAATATGATGTTGATGCTCGAAAAGCCAAACATAGAGTTACTTCGGATACTCTTAACTCCCGGGATACCGAGCATTGCAGTAGACA
The DNA here is from genome assembly GCA_003648285.1 of Bacteroidota bacterium. Lineage (GTDB taxonomy): Bacteria > Bacteroidota > Bacteroidia > Chitinophagales > Saprospiraceae > B8-G4. Next base: position 7,005 of record QMOR01000088.1, on the reverse strand, counting down.
ACGGGTAGCTGATCTGATCCTCAATATCCTGAGGCGATCTACCCGGCCACTCCGTAAATACGATTTGTTGATTCTCACCGATATCGGGGATCGCATCTACTGCAACCGGGTCCCGCGGTAAAAAGTCGATATCGAAATCAAAGGGAGCTGTTACCAAGCCCCAACCTACAAATCCCAGTAAGAGAAGGTAAGCGACCAGTTTGTTCTCTAAAAAGAACCTGACTATACTATTTATCATTCAATTTATGCTTTCAGTTGTAATGAATTGCCAACGAGAAGTTGACAAAATACTTCTCTCCCGACCTATTGACATTCAATAGTTAGGAGAGTTACTCACTAAAAGCTTAGATCAAATTAAAAAGGACTGAAGAACAACAGGCGTTGTTCGTAAAAGCAACGGAGGTCGATACTCAAAATCACTGGTCGAAACCTTGACAACCAGAATATTGAAACTCCAATCACGAGTGTCTATAATTGTTGCAGACTGATCTGACAGATCAGTTGACAGCGAATATACAGAGACATTCAGATCTTCCAGAGGCTGCACATACAGCATCCTATCTTCACAACACTTCTTCTTCTCAAGGGTACAGTGCCTTTCACGGTTGTCTGAATCGTGATTTGATTCTTCACATGTCAGCTCTGTTAACATCCCCGCACAAGAATCTGCTTCACCGAATATGCTAAATGACTGTATCTTATCACTACAGTAATGTATATCCACAGTAAAACCTGTAGAGGCTGATAACATCACCACAGCAAGGACCAGAGAAGTAACTCTATGTAAGATTCTTTTGCCTGTCATAATACAAAACGAATATTCGAAGATAACAGTATTAATGCAAATATTGTTGTTGGCATCAATAAAACAGCCATTCAAAGCAACACATCGTGTTAAAATTTTGTGAATATAGCTCTGATATTCAGCCTGTAGGCTATCATACTCCTCGTGCAGCCCATATTTGGATGCACCTTGGCAATAAAAATTTTCGCAAATCAACCGGACTGCCTTTTAGGCTTCAGTAAGCTCAATGCTCATGTTCCAGCTCTCCTGCCATGGACTGCGCATAAACATAGTACGCACCTTCCGTCACTATTTTCATGCCCTCTGGAATAACATGCATCAATTTTACAGATGTGTATCCTTTATCAGTAGTACCCGGGATCACCATGACTTTTTCAAACTTTACTTCATCACCCCCCTGCGGGCCTGGTGTCATATAGATATAGGATGACGCGCCGTCTCTAATGATTGCATTTTCCGGTACTGCGCTTACCGTTTGATCATTCAGCCAAATTTTCGCATCGACAAATAAATCTTTGATAAACTGCGGTTGCTCATTTTCCAAATGCCCATGAATTCTGACAGTCTTGTTACTTAAATCAAACTGTTTACCTATAATGTGCACCTCTGCATCATACACAGTATTGCCCAAGGCTGGCACTGTATAACTTATCTTCTGCTCTTCTTTTAAAAATGCAATGTCCTTTTCAAATACATCCAATTCAAGATGTAAGTGGTCATCACTCACGATCTCCATGAGTTCTATTTGAGGGGTCACATACATCCCATTGTGCATATTAATGGCCGTCAGATAGCCGGACATTGAAGCTATGATTGGAATACGCTCTGCAATATTTTCAGGAGATAGATCAGCAACGTCAATGCCCAAATATGCCAGTTGCTTACCCAATCCCATAAGAGTGGCGGTTTTTATGTTCACTTCGGATTGCAACTTCTGAAGATTCTTCATCACGCCAGCGTTAGAATCTATCAGACTTTGTTGACGTTCAAGTTCTTGTTCCAAATAAATTAATGCGGCAGAAACCTCAAGATATTCCTGTTGCTGCCGGATAAATTCCGGGTTCTCCAGGAAGGCTACGATTGCCCCCTTTTTCACGTACATCCCCTCTACAAGCTTGGCACTGTTTTTTATAAATCCACCAGCCCTAGCGCTTACAGAGGCGTTTGATTGGGGTGGGAGACCAAGGGTTCCAGTTGCCCTGATATAATCATTTATCTTGATTGATGAAATATCTCCAAACGCAATTCCAACAGTTTCAATCTGATTTTTGGTAAGATGTATTTCCCGTTCCATTGGCTCTTCTTCTTCCCCATGACCGTTATCTTCACCATGGGCAGTCGCCTCTTCGGCTCCATGATCGTGACCATCTCCCTCTACAGATTGTCCTCCGCATGCTGTGAGCGACAATACCATGATTAAAACAACCATGGACAATATTGAATATATTAAACTCTTCATCTTGATTCTATTTATTGATTTGATAGATATTGATATAGCACAACCGCATGATTGTGCCCTAGCACTTGCTCCCAATAATTTCGATTATTATTGGCAAGCAGATTTAAAGTATTGAGCAATTCCAGATATGTGATTTCGCCAGCTTGGTAATTAAGCTCTGAGACACGTTCAATTTCCGGATTGACATTATTTATCTGTTCCAGAAAATACGAAGCTCCCTCTGCATACAAGCGCACTGAATTATCAATGGTCGTCAATTGCTGATCAGCGTTTAATCGTTCAGCTTCATAATGCGCAGTTGCAACCTCCACTTGCAATTGCTGGGCTTCAACACGCTTTTTGGTTTGTCCGTTGAATATTGGAAACTGGACACCGGCTTGCAAGCCATGTAGCCACCCCTCATCAAAGTAATTCTGGGCAGCATACCCCACATTAAAATTCGGCTTCATAGATGACTTAAAGACATAGACTAAAGCCTCCTCGACTTGAATATCCTGTTTTGCAAGGAGCATTTGCAGTGTTCTGATACTATCACCTGGAACATAAGGCAGCAATCTCAGACTATCTGTGCTCGTCACATTGTCTTCAGTATTCAGCAAATTTTTTAATTGTTGCTCAAGACTTAAAATTGTGAGATCTATCTGCCGGTCCAAAAGTTTATACTCATTCATTGCCGACTGAATCGTCAATGTCTCGATGCTGTTTGCAGCACCCACACTCACGTTGGCATTCGCAATTTGGTAATATTGAGTATACGTGTCAATCAGATATTGATACAACTCTTTCAGCTCTTTTTTTTGCTGAAGATCATAGTAAATTTGCCTGATTCTCAATCGCAATTCATTACCTGTTAAAGATTGCTGCAAGGTGCTGGTCTTTACGATCTCATCTTGCAAAGCGTTATTCGCTTTGTTCACACCGGGGCTAACAAAATTTTGCGTTACACCTATCTGATTCACCCTTTCGCTATTATCCTTAAACAATCCATCGCCATTATATGTGACATTGGACATCCCCGGATTGTATTTCAAGTTTTGCAACGACTGATTTTTTATGACTTGCAGGTTTGCAGCTTTCATGGATGGGTGATTCTCAAATGCAATTTGCACGGCCTCATCTATCGTGACATGCATCGTTTGTGCATGTGCACTCCATCCAAAGAGCATCAGAGGGATTAAAACAACGGCCCCTCTTATACTGGAGGATTTATCAGTATTCCTTGCTTTCCATTGGGCGAGCCAGCTATACAAGATTGGCAGTACCACAAGAGTGAGAAAGGTCGCAGAAATTAATCCTCCAATCACAACCGTCGCAAGTGGTCTCTGCACTTCGGCACCCCCGGAATGAGACAGTGCCATTGGAAGAAATCCAAGCGAAGCAACCGATGCGGTCATCAGCACCGGACGGAGCCTGACCTGAGTACCTTTCAATATGCGTTCCTTAATATTGGTATAACCCTCTTTTTCCAATTGATTGAAATACCCAATCAGTACAATACCGTTCAAAACTGCTACACCAAATAATGCAATAAACCCAATACCTGCCGAGATGCTAAATGGCATACCCCGTAGCTCTAGTGCCCAGATCCCACCGATTGCAGAAAGCGGTATTGCCGTAAATATCAGGGCCGCTTGCGAAATTGATCCAAACGTAAGGAATAACAGGACGAAGATGAGAGCCAGCGCAATTGGCACAGCTACCATCAATCGTGCATTAGCGTCCTTTAGATTTTCAAATTGACCGCCATATGTGAAGTAATATCCAATAGGCAAATTAACTTTTGCATCCAATTCGGCCTTGATTTTACCCACAAGCGTCTCTACATCAGTGTCTCCAACATTGACCCCAACTACAATCCGTCTGTTCGTATTATCTCTGGATATTTGCATAGGGGCATTCACCAATTCAACATTTGTGACTTCAACAATAGGCACTTGCGTCCCATTGTCGAGCGTGATGTACAAATCCTGAACATTGTGAATGCCTTTGCGAAAACTTTCATCAAGTCGAATCACAAGGTCAAATCTTTTCTCTCCCTCGTAAATAATACCAGCTGTCTCTCCAGCAAATGCTGTCCGTACTACTCGATTGACCTCCTTAACTTGCAATCCGTATTGAGCCATTTTATCGTATTTGTAGTTAATTACGATTTGTGGCATCCCCACTGTCTGCTCAACGTTTACCGTTCCAACACCATCAATAGCGGCTATCACTTTTTCAGCCTCTTTGGCATGAATGTAGAGCAGATCCAGATCATCACCGTATATTTTCACTGCGATATCTGCCTTAGAGCCCGTCATAAGTTCATTGAAGCGCAGTTGAATAGGCTGAGAGAATTCAAACCCAACTCCCGGAATACTCGCCATGGATTCCTCTATTTTTTCAAACATTTCCTTCCTGGTAGACGCCGATGTCCATTCTGATTTGGGCTTCATGATGAGCGTACCATCCCCTATCTCAACCGGCATCGGGTCTGTTGGGATTTCCGCCGCACCAATATTTGTCACGATGTCCTCTATTTCGGGAAAATCTTCCATTAGTTTTTTATGAATGATTTTTGACATCTCAATACTTTGTGAAAGTGATGTTCCGGGCGGTGAGATTTGTTGCATTGCGAGATCTCCTTCTTCAAGTGTCGGGATAAACTCCCCCCCCATTTGTGTGAAGACATAATAGCTCGCTCCAAACAAGATTATGGTCGCAATCACAACAGCTGATTTGAATCTCAATGCCCCAATGATCAATGGTGTATATAGCCTTTGAGTAAAATTGATAATCCGGTCGGCGATCGTTTTTTTGTTACTAATCTTACGATTCAGAAACAAGGCGGTCATCATAGGAACGTAGGTAAGTGATAGAATTAGTGCCCCCCCAATAGCCAGCATCACTGTTTGCGCCATCGGTTTAAACATTTTCCCTTCAATCCCCACCAACGCGAGAATCGGAATATAGACCATTAAGATGATGATCATCCCAAAGGAAGAGGCATTCATGATCTTGATAGACCCTGCGGTCACTTCCTTATCCATCTGAGCCCTGGTCAGCTTCTGACCGCCATAACCGACTTGCAAACGATGGACAATGGTTTCAACAATAATGACAGCACCATCTACAATCAAACCAAAATCTATGGCACCCAGGCTCATGAGGTTGGCAGAAATGCCTAGTACATTCATCATTGATACAGCAAACAACATAGCAAGTGGGATAACCGAAGCCACAATTAATCCTGCCCTGAAATTTCCCAACATCAACACAAGGATAAAAATGACGATCAGTCCCCCTTCGAGCAAGTTCTTTTGCACTGTTCCGATAGCCGTTGATACCAATTTATCCCTGACGAGATATGGCTCGATGATGACACCTTCGGGAAGAGATTTCTGAATTTGAATCACGCGTTCTTTAACTCGCTCAGTTACAGCAGCCGAGTTTGCACCCTTTAACATCATGACTCTCCCTCCCACAGCTTCTTTACCATCTCGAGTCAGTGCTCCATAACGCGGTGCCTTGCCAAACTTCATTGTAGCGACGTCCTTGACGAGGATTGGTCTACCATTTCTCACCGTGACGACGATATTCCCGATGTCGTCGAGCGACCTGGCGATGCCATTCGTACGGATATAATAAGTACTTGCATTCTTTTCAATATAAGCCCCACCAGTATTCTCATTGCTATTTTGGAGGGCATCAAAAACGTCCGTAATGCTGATCCCCATAGACTTGAGCAAATTCGGATTGACGGCAACTTCATACTGCTTTAAGAAACCGCCCATCGTATTTATTTCAACGACGCCTTCAATTCCAGACAACTGGCGTTTTACAATCCAGTCCTGAATTGTCCTCAGGTCTGTTGGGGAGTATTGATCCTCGTAGCCATCTTCGGGTCTCACGACATATTGATATATTTCGCCCAATCCAGTAGATATCGGCGCCATCTCTGGGGTACCAACACCCGGTGGGATATTATCCTCCGCTTCTTTCAGATATTCTCCGACGAGTTGACGGGCCAGATAGATATCCATTTTTTCCTCAAAAACTACTGTCACCACGGACAACCCAAACCTTGAAATTGAACGGATTTCAACCAATTGTTGAATATTCTGTAGAGATAATTCAATGGGTGTCGTAATAAACTGCTCTACTTCCTGAGTGGCTAAAGTCGGCGATATCGTGATCACCTGTACCTGATTGTTCGTGATATCCGGTACTGCATCGATTGGCAATTGCCGCAATGAGAACAATCCCCATACGATAAGAGCAGCTACGAAAAGCCCTATCACGAACTTATTCTGTATCGAATAAGCGATAATCTTATTAAACATTTTACATTTAAAATTTCGTTAAACCAATTTTTAAGCGATAAGCAGGCATAGGTGTCCTGCGTATTTGGTCTAACTATGTTTCGGCGGCTGCCAGATGTCACCCGGTTCCGGGTCTGACACGAGTGTTTTGGATATCGAAGGAATCGAGCACGGAGTACTTTGTGCGACCGTAAATGTTATCGGAATATCCATCGTTATAACATGGGCACCACAGCAATCGCAAACACAAAACGGAGAACAGTGATCATGCGCATCTCCATTATGATTGTCGGGGAATTGACTATCGAATTCAGTCAATTCCTGCTGCCCGATATCAAACAGGCAATCCTGTATCAACTCCGAGCAAGGTAATACAGAGATTCCCATGATATACATGGCCAATATGACTGTCAATGATTTCACAGGATGCAAATATATCT
>QMOR01000087.1 GCA_003648285.1 Bacteroidota bacterium | reverse complement strand
TATCAATTTACATGGCACGGATCTCTCGGTCGTATGAAGCTGGGGAACCTGGATTCCTTTGTGCTCCCTATAGCAAGCATGAATATCACAGCGGGATATTGTCAAAGCCTCAGGTTTAATGTAGTGTCGGACTATGATACATCAAGAGGATCATTGGAGTTTCAATACACGGATCTCAAAGTGATGGGGATGGATGCCGAGCGCAAGAGGGAGATGAAGCTCTTATCCGGACTAGCAAATTTAATTGTTGTTAGATCGAATAATCTGGTCGGTGATAAAAATTACGTAAAAGGCCCGATTCTGTTTGCCAGAGAAAAAAATCGCGGACTACCTGACTATGTCTGGAAAAGTCTCGAACACGGGATTTTATTCACCTTACTACCTGAGGGAATTGCTGCGTCGATAGAAAAGCAACCTGCGAAAGCCAAGGAGAAGGAGAATGCTAAAAATGAAAGGGCATTAAAGAGAGCGGCCAGGAAAGAAAAAAAGAGAGAAAAGAAGGGAGGCAATTGATTGAAGGAGTTTTACTTCCGTAAAAATAATTTGCCAAATATGGATATTTCTCCAACCTCACCGTTTGAGCTAATATTGAAATTGCAAAGTGCATTATCAATATATTCTCGCTCCCATTGAATTTCAAACGTGTCGTAATTCCAGTGATTGAGACTTCCTGAAAATATTGGACCGTAATGAAATGTCAGCCCGGATTGGCTGGAACTAATTCGAATAGATCCGTATAATTGATTTGTATAGACCCCCTCATAAGACTTCAGATCGAGTGTGGGAGTAGTATTTTTTACGCGTTTTTTGACAGCTTCTTCTTTGCGCTTCTCAGTTGCGATACGACTCTGCTCGTATAGGTCAAAAATCTCGCGATGCCAGTCTCTCGAGTTATCATGGTCGACATACAGATCGATCGCCTTGTACATCACAGCGTGCCGCAATTCGGCATGGTCCAGATTACCGAGGACATACACACCGAAATTCTCATCTGGAATAATACCAATGATGGCAATCAAGCCCCATAAGCTGCCCGTGTGAAATGTGAGATCATGTTGCTTGTAGTCATGCTGAAACCACCCCATTGCATATGTCTTCCATCGTGGTCTGGTAAGTGACGCGGTGGGATAGAACCCTACATCAGAAACAATAGTTTGTGGTTTTATAAGTTCGGAGTATGTCTCCGGTTCCAACAATCGCTTGCCATCTACTTTTCCACTGTCTATCATAAAAGCGGTCCATTTGGCCATGTCTTCTATGCTGGACCAGACATCACCTGCCGGAGCGATTTTTGTAGCATTGATTCTTTCTATTACCTGGATCTCACCATCAATTTTGTAATGGGGGGAAACATAATTCGCGTGACTTTCAAGATCTTCTGAGATGGCAATGCTTCGGTCCATTCCGAGAGGGTCAAAGATCCTTTCCTGCATAAATGCCTCCCATGATTTGTTACTGAGTTTTTCTACGAGTTTGCCGGCTGCTGCCCACATGAGGTTTTGGTAGGTATAGCCTGCCCTGAATGAATATGCAGGTTTGGCATATCTCATTTGATAAAGCACTTCATCCGAGTCGAATTCGGTCAACCAAAGCAAATCTGTATTTCCAATTCCTGCACGATGGGTCAAGAGGTCCAGGACTGTTAGCTCTCTTGTGACATATGGATCGTAGAGTTGAAACTCTGGCATGTGTTGCATGATCTTATCATCCCAGGTGATCTTACCCTCATCAACCAGCATGGCCAATGCGACAGCAGTCATTGCCTTGGTTGTAGAGCCGATCATAAACATCGTCCTGGTGTCTACATTTTGTTCTTCACCTAGTTTGTTTATGCCATACCCTTTGATAAATACAATTTCACCTTCCTTTATGACCGCGACTGCAAGACCAGGAATCTCCCATTCTGCCATCCCTTCTTCAATGAAGTTGTCGAGTATCACGTTGAGTTCGGTGGTGCTTTGGGCGCACGTAAAATTTGTGGAATATGAGATGAGTAGCAGGCTTATCGTGTATTTCAGCATGTGCATAATTCTTCGTTTGGTGTGTTGTGTTGTCGCTTTATTGTGCCGGGATTTGTCTTATAGGCTCCTGAAATAATAAAGCTCAGGGGTGTTTAGGCCACTAATGTCACGAATTTTCACGAAATGGCCTGTCCATCACGATGCGTGTCAACAGGTGGAATTCGTTGCGAAATAAAATAAACTTAAACGTCCTTGTCAACCTGTGGCGTGGAAGCCATGGGATTTGTTCTGCGAACAGTATGATTTCTGCAGTCTCCTATTCAAACGAACCGTTGAGGCTATGTACAAACAACCCACTCCGAAGTTTTGGCTCGAACCAGGTGATTTTTGGTGGCATTGAGAGATGATTATCTGCAATATGGATGATTTGGGCCATGCTGATCGGATGCATCGCAAAGGCGACCGCCATTTTGCCACTGTCCACGTGCTTTTCCAGTTCTTCCAAACCTCTTATCCCTCCGATGAATTCAATTCTGGAGTCTCTGCGTAAATCCACAATGTTCAGAATCGGCGCAAGTATTTGTTTAGAAAGAATTGTGAAACTCAATTGATCCACGAGGTCTGAAGGGTTGTAAGTACCCTCTCTGGCAATCAATTTATACCATGAACCATCGATGTACAATCCGATATTCTGATGTGTAACCGGTCTGTAACGACCTTCCATTTTTACAACCTCAAAATTTTCGCGTATCCGTTGTAAGAATTCCTCGCGACTCAGTCCGTTGAGGTCTTTAACAGCGCGATTGTAGTCCATGATCTGCACCTGATCATCCGGAAACAAGACAGACATGATATAACCATACCTGTTTTTAGCGTTTTTGGCATTTTTCCGCAAATCTCTTCCTGCCAACGCTCCTGCAGCTGTCCGGTGATGCCCGTCAGCAATATATATTGTCGGTACTTTCGCAGCGAAGAGTTCTGTGATTTTTTGGATGATGGAAGGATCCTCTACTCTCCACAAACTGTGCTTTACGCCATCATCGGAATGAAAATCGTAAAGAGGCGGCTTGCCATGTTTTAAATTTTCAACCAGCTCGTCGATGGCATCGACCTTGCGGTATGAAAGAAAGACGGCTTCATAGTTGACACGGCTTTCGCAAACGTGCTTTTTTCTGTCAGCCTCAATATGTGGCTTCGTTGTTTCGTGCTTTTTGATGACCTCATTGAAGTAATCATCAATTGAGCAACAACCAACAAGGCCAGTTTGAACATGCCCATTCATTTCAAGCCGGTAGACATAAAATGACTCGGTGTTATCCTGAATCATCGTACCATCCTTGACCAGATTGATAAGGTTTTGCTTGCCATGCTTGTAGACCTCAGGTGAAAATGGGTCGTGACCATTTGGAAAGTCGATTTCGGGTTTTGTCACGTGATAGTATGACTTGGGATTTCCCTTGCTCTCTTCTCTTGCTTCCTCTGTATCCAGAACGTCATACGGTTTGGTTGACACACTTTCAACACTATCCGCAGATGGTCTGATTGCTTTGAATGGTACGAATATTGACATGCTTCAATTATTGTTGGCGCAAATGTAAAGAGTGAATGTTAATTTATTGTAAATACTTTGATCATATGATCGTTAAATATAACATGTAAGCGCCTATAAATCAAAGTGTTTGAAAAATTAACAGATCGTTATGATGTGTTAGTCGCGTATTTCATGCATTCTCACGCCATTTAGACTCAATAATCGGCCTTGCCGAAGTAGCAATTTATGACTTATCCACACCCTTAACGTGTGTATCGAACCATTGCAGCATCCTCAAATTGTAATCGTAACGGGCAGTGGCCCGCGCATTGCCATGACCCTCACCTGGGTAGAAAATTAGCTGAACGGGTGTATCGGTGCGGCTCTTGACATGGCGGTACATCTCCATGGATTGGCTCGGATGTACGCGTGGATCTTCCTTGCCATGCATGATAAGAAGGGGTGTTTTGCATTGTCCGGCATAGTATATCGGACTTCGTTTGAGAAAAAAATCATAATCTTCATAGACCCACTTGCGTGCATGTACAAGGTATTCTTCATTTGGAATATCTGTTGTGCCCCATTTGGCAACTTTGTCGCTGATTCCGACAAACATGACACCACCGGCGAAGCGATCAGTGTATTTTGTTGATAGCCAAGCTGTTGCGTATCCGCCATATGAGCCTCCGGTAACGCCAACCTTGTCTTTATCTGCGATGCCGAATTCAATGAGGGCATCCACACCGTCCACGATGTCATCAAACTCTTTTCCTGCCGGATCCCCTTGCGAAGTAAGTGTGTATTCGAGGCCACGTCCTGTACTGCCACGATAATTCGGGTAAAAAACAGCATAGCCTTTTGCCGCTGCAACCTGTCCGGGATAGCTGTAACCCGTGAGCCAGCCATTGTTGATGTGTGCTTCCGGACCGCCGTGTACCGCTACTAACAGGGGATATGTATTCGCATCATCATAGTCAGAAGGGTAGATCAAAATACCTTCTATCTCAAGCCCGTCACTGGCTTTATACCGCATCACTTCCTGCTTTCCCATGACAATTTCCTTCAACCATGGATTGCTCGTCGTGAGACGTACGGTGCTTGACCCTTTTTTATTTAAAAACAGTTCAGGTGGATGGTTCCAGCGATCACCAACAGTGATCATCGATCCGTCAGGAGTGACGTCAAACAATGATATTGCCAGCCCATTGCCGATCATTTCAGTGATTTTTTTCGAAGCTGGTTCATACGTTCCAAGAACTGCTTCGGCTCCTTTGCTACCTAAATAGTGCATCTGATCCTGGTCGATCCATTCAATGCTTTCGAATGCACCTTGCCAGTCAGGAAGTATTGCCATGGGCATTCCTCCGCTCGCTGAAGCTATGAACAGCCTGCCGGCTACGGGATCAAATTTATTGCTTCCGGCAATAAAGGCAATTTCTGACCCGTCAGGACTGAAGCAAAACTGACCCATCTTGCCCTCGTGATCAATTGATGCAACAATACTCTTTGATTGTCGGTTCACGATGTGCAGCTGTTGTTCCATGTAGTGATCGTCCACCAAAGGACTTGAAGATATCGACATCAGTAAATGGCTACCATTGTGACTCCATACCGCCGATTCAATATTGCCTTCAATCGAAAACGTTTCAGCATTCCCTTTTTCAGGATTTACTACCCAGGCACGTCTGTATTTCAAATTGCCTTCATAGACCTCTGGTTGATACGGCAGATCTGAACTTGCTTCATTTCCTTTTTCTCTGGCAATAAACAGGACTTCACTACCGTCTGGTGACCAATGATAATTACTAATTGAGGTTTCGTGCTCGACGATCGCACGCGCTTCACCACCGCTTATGGGGATTTCATAGAGAGTTGTGTTGGTGGCATCATCTAATCTGTTGAGAAAAGTGATGCTCTGATGGCCGGGACGAAAAGCAATAGCGCGCACACTACCGCGAGTGATAAAAGGAGTACTCTGCCCTTCTGCAACATTGTAAACGTGCATCTGATAACTGGCCGCTAAATTCTCTTTCAATGGATCCGCCTGAATCCGTAACGTATAGGCGATGTGACTGGCATCATCTGAAAAAACAGCCGCTGAGATATACTTGATGTTTGCAACATCTATCGGGGTCATAGCACGTTTTTCCTGTGCGAACAAGAGGCACGTAGAAAGAACAAGAGCAAATGCGGAAAGTGTGATTTTAATCATGGTTGGCTAATTTTCGGAAAGATACAAAGACCCTGATTGATAAGAGAAAGCGCATTGTCCATCTGCAAAGGAGCAGCATGGTGCTCTTTGAAAAAGAGCTGTATGTATAAAAAAATGGCGGTATGAAACATACCGCCACTAAGCACCTCGTGGAAGGTACCTTTCTATCACCCTAATAATTTTTATGACCGTCCCATTATAAGTGCAGCACTCAGGGTACGCACAACATATGATGGCTACCTGCTACACGGCTGGGATATCTAATTCGCCTGCTTGTTCTTGCACGTGTTTAACCCAAATGGTGCATACAGAGGGCAGAAGCTCACCATGCTTGTGAGTACAAAGACGCCAGCCAAAACCAACGCGACAATGGCAATTGTACCTGAAATTGTTCCTGTAAAATAGAGTACCGCCAAAACAGCAGCGATGAGTACTCTGATAATCTTGTCTGTAGATCCCATGTTTTTCTTCATGACATTCGGGTTTTAATTCGTTAAAAACTGAATAAGAAAGACCAATCCTGCAATGATGATGATACAGGTCAGACACACGAGTAGAAACTTAAATGCCTTGCTTTTGATCATTCGTTGATGCAAATTTACACGTATGAAAAATACTGAGTAGTGACTGTGGTCACATGTGTATGATTTCAATACTGCTCGAGTGTTGTTTGACTTTACCCTCAGCTTCGAGTTTTTTCATCACTCTGCTGACGACCTCTCTGGCAGTGCCGAGTTCACTGGCAATATGGCGGTGTGATATTTTGAGCGGATTTCTATTGGTCAATCGCTCCTTTTCGATCAGATAATCATACAGGCGTTTGTCCATTCTGTCAAACAGCACATGGTTGATGGTATCGAGGAGTTCACTGTACCGAAGATTGTACAGTTGAAAGAAGAGCGTATTGATCCCTGGAAACTGTTTTGTCCAGCCCGAAACTTTGTCAACGGGCAGCAAGAGGGCCGTGGTATCTTCTTCCGTAATGGCGAAGACTTTGCTCGGTTCATTCTTCATGCTCGCAGCAAAAGACATCACGCAACTCTCATTGGGCTTGATATAGTACAGAAGTAATTCTTTGTCCTTATGTCTCGAGAATACCTTGATGAGTCCATTTACAACAATTGGAATCACTTTGACATATTGTCCCTCCCTTAGTATTTCGGTGTCTTTTGGAATCTCCACAGTGGCAGATTCCGCAAGAATTTCAGCGACGAGGTTTGGACTTAAGTGGGCGAGTGCCTGCGATATTTTATTTTCTGTACTCATAAAGCGAACCTGTGTTTTATGGCTCACGTGGGTTGCGCTGCCCTATATTACGTGTCTTTTGCAAACTATGCAAGGAAATGCCCGGGATGTATTTTAAAAGTAGGTGCTGAGGCCTAATAGCCAGAAAGCCATCTTTTAAGAATCTAAATGTCAAATGACATTGGAGTCATGGTGACTGCAATATGCTGAAAGAGTGAGGCAAGATCAGGTGCAATAAGATTTAACCACGCTTTTCCTGAAGTATCGTAAAAACATTGCGCTCATCGAGACCTTCGACCTCGTGCTCCTCGTTTACCGGTATTTGTAGTGTATCAAATTGTGCAAGCCGAATGTTCTTGTTGTCGATTCTGAATTCAAATGATCCTGTAAGAACAGTGAGCAAAGATGGAATACTTGCTTTGTGCTTTTTGAGCAATTGATTTTTCAATAGTCCAACAGCAAATAAATTAATTGTGTCGGTTTTGCGAACTGATAATACGGCTGGTTTTTCCAGGTTAAAAACGATCGCTTTCAGGATATTCATAGTTGTGCGTTATTGTTTATTGTGAGTAGAATTATAATCATTCATGTCGCCAGGCAAGTCACTGAAAATCATTATTTCTCATTTTCTGAAATGATTCCCCTGAGCTCGACAATGTCATGGATCATGTAACAAGTATGTGGTTCAAATGTTTTTTAAGAGAACAGGCGTAACCAGTTGTACGTGCGCTCTCAAAGATGCAGTCCATACCGGCTGAAAATTACCGCCGGGCAATTCCACCCACCTTCACAAACATTGTAGGTCCAATGCCACTCCTTAACTCCACTCCTTAAGTCCTCCACTCCTCCACTCCTTCACTCCTTCACTCCTTCACTCCTCAATGATAAAATCAATGATAAATTGAGTGAGTTCTTCGGCATACTCCTCTTTAAACATATGTTGTGCGTGTGCACTGCCATCGTATTCCTTAAGTGTTTTGGGTTCTGCAGATTCATCATATATAGTCTTGACGCGACTGTAGAGTCCTTCATTTTTTGAGACAATAATCAGTTTGCTTATGGATGCGGATTGGATAGGCGGACCACCGGCGGGAGCGAGCAGGATTGCTTTTGCGATTGTCGGTTCGCCTAGTTGGCTCAGAGCCTCGAGTACAGCAGCGCCACCCATGCTTCCACCGATGACATGAATTTCCGAATATCCAGTCTCCTTCAAATATGCAATTGCTCCGAGGATGTCGTAATACTTCTGGTCGAGCTTTGGACCGGTACTATTCCCATAACCCCGAAAGTCTAAACAAAGCGAGGCGATTCCGACACTCTGAAATTGTTCAGCAAGGAAAAACCAGCTTTCTTTGTCGAAAACAGCGCCATGTGCGTATATGACCACTTTGTCAGGGCTGGCACTGAAGAGAGCTGCTTCGATTCTGCCACCGTCTTCTGTGGAATATGTGATGGTTTTGTACTCGCCTTGCGCTGGTAGTTCAGATTTCATACAGCCAAGACCAATCGTTAACACTAACAATGCAATACTGAGTTTTTCCATCAATTCTTGTGTTTGAATGCATATCAGGCAAAGATACTGAAGGTCATCATCCTTTTATTACGTACTTCACGCCGATTTGGAGATAGATACGCAATTAATATAGAAGAATGGTCTTAAATTTGCATGTAAAGTTGGGCTAGGTGAAGACGCTGTATTCAGGTTGTTAATTGAGCAGTGAAATGCAATCCTCATCAAAACTGACTGATATCACATAAACCAGATATGACAATGCCATGATGCAGACCGTAAGAATATTTGTAATGATTATTGCGACCACGACTTTATGGCAAAGCGCGGGTGCACAGTACTCATCTAAAAAGGTGAAATCAAAGTATCAGATTTATACAGATAGTTTGAAAAATGTGAAATACGACAGAGTGTTTCCGTTTTTGGGACAAGGCGCGTATAAAAGGGGATTTGATATTCCGTACCCAATGGGAGGGATGGTCAATTTTATTTGGGTGGACCAAGGTCTTACAATCGATAATCTTAGGCTGGGGCTGCAAACGGATAACGTTGATATCCCATTGACAGAAGTTGACTTTATTGAATTTGGTGAAAATAAGAATACGTCATTTTCCACGAGTTTCAGACCCGATATCTGGCTCCTTCCGTTTTTGAACGTATATGGCTTGTTTGGAGTAGGCCAGTCACGTACAGAAGTAAACCTCGTCGCGCCAATAGAAATGACCTCAGTAGTTGAACAAGGAGTTAGGACTACGGGAGTTGGTATCCTCGGCGCAGGTGGGGTAGGACCGGTCTGGATTTCAGTAGATGCGAATTTTACATGGAATAAACCCGAGCTCGTTGAGGAAGCAACCAAAGTGAATGTCATGGGAATCCGTATAGGGCACAGTTTTGTCTTTAAGCACAGACCAGACAGAAACATAGCGATATGGGCCGGAGGAATGAGACTCCATATGTCTTCGGAAACAATTGGTGCGATAGCGCTGATAGATGCTTTACCACCTGAAACATGGGACAGGGCAGATCAAATTGTCAGTGATTACTGGGAATGGTATGGTGGCCTTAATCCAAACAATCCGGTTGATGCGAAGCGAATCGAAATTGCTGATAATGTGCTTACCCCAATAGTTGAAAAAATCGATGAGGCTGATGGAGATGCTATTGTTTCTTATGGCATTGACAAGCAGACTAAGCAATTGTGGAATGGAATTGTTGGGATACAGTTTCAACTGAACAAGCATTGGCAGCTGCGCTCTGAGGCGGGGATTATTGGGGATCGGAGATCTTATATGGTATCGTTGAATTACAGGATGCTGGGATTCAAGAAGAATACAGGTTGAGGTGAATTACTGTCAGATATCAAGTCATTTCAATCTGAGATGCTAGAGAGGGTATTTTAGTTTTCTTCAAAATATTCAAACCCATCTACGATATCCAGATAAGCTCCGTCAAATCCAGCATCCATGATCCGTTTGACATATGAATTGTCATTTCCAAAAATGATGCTCTGCCATTCTGAGGCCCAATACTTGACTTTAAAGTTTCCCTCCCAGGCAGGATTTCCGGGTTCCAGCCATTCAGGTTTTTCCGTGCGCCATGTCTCCTGCCAATAATAACGGTAATCCTCAGCCTCGCCAATGCTCATATAACACACGACGAGACGTCTGCCGCCGTTTTGTTCAATTCCCTCTCATCTGCCGCAAAAGAAATAAATCCTTTCTCATTATTTAATAAATAGGAATTGTCCATATTTTCTGGAGTTGAACAATAGTCCGTGGCGAGTACTGCGACTCCGTGCATTTCAAAGAGAAGACATAGATCTACAAGATGCTGTCTGTCTTGGGCTGGTGTTTCAATGTCATCTGCATCATATCCGTAAAACATATCCTCCCTGCCAGTCGCATCAATTGAAGCCACATATTGAGTTTGCACTATTCCATCTCCT
>QMOR01000086.1 GCA_003648285.1 Bacteroidota bacterium | reverse complement strand
CACTACAAAAAAAACACGGCGATCATAAGGGCTGTGGTCGAATCCGAAATGCATAATTATCCCGAGGCGATGCATTCCCTCAAGGTAGCTGCTGCAAATAACTGGCTGGACTATAAGACAAGCCTGAAGCACCCTGTTTTTGAAGAGCTGCGTGACCTACCGGAGTTTAAAAAGATCATGGAAGAAATGAAGTCTACAAGCGATAGTCTACGACTTGAGATTATCATTGCCACCAGGAAGTCTGAGGGCACATAGCATTCGACTTCTTAAACAGTATGCCCACGGACCCGCCTACCGTTAATTTCCCGTTAAACAAATACGTTGATATACCAATTAGACAGTTTCATTGTTCATCTTGTATCCAGTTGAGATAAACCACTGTAAAATATGCACATACGCGTTGGACTACTACTTATATTCTTTGCGCTCTCAATGCCATCCGCACAAGCTCAAAAATTCAGCAAATTTTTGAAGAAAACCACCAAGGCATTGTTTGAAGAGGATGGGGATATTGGTCTTGGCCTGAAGCAGGCACTCGAGTTTGGAGTCAATCAGGCAGTTGAAGAGTTATCGGCTGAGGATGGGTACTTCGATAGCCAGTATAAGGTCCTGATTCCTGAAGAAGCGCGAAAGGTAATTAGCAAATTGAAACATGTCCCGGGATTTGAAAACGTAGAACGGGACCTGATTGCAAAGATGAACCAGGCAGCGGAGTATGCAGCACGGGAAGCTACCCCGATTTTTGTTTCGGCAATCACAAGCATGACCTTTGATGATGCATTGCAAATACTCTCTGGTGAACAGGACGCCGCAACGCGATATCTTGAAAGGTCAACACGCGATCAGCTTTATGAGTCCTTCATGCCTGTCATTCAAGATGCCCTGGACGAAGTAAATGCACGTGAGTTTTGGGCTACCGCCGTGAATACCTACAACCAGATACCATTTGTTAAAAGGGTTAATCCTGAACTCGATGACCATGTCAATAACGCTGCGCTCAATGGCCTTTTTGGTGAGATTGAAAAAAAGGAAGTTGGTATCAGGTCGAATCAGGATGAGCGGACAACGGAGCTTTTGCGTTCCGTATTCAGTCAACAGGACTAGGAGTTGAGGAATTAATGAGTTGAGGAGTTAAGGGGTGGAGGAGTTGAGGAGTTGAGGAGTTGAGGAGTGGAGGGGTTATTAATTCCTGAATTCCACAGGATGCATTTCATCCCACTCAGTAGCGTCTTGATATGCTTGCGCCAGACGGAGCAAAACTCCTTCCTCAAACAATCGGCCCGAAAACGAAATACTGGTTGGCAAGCCGTCTCGAAAGCCATTTGGCACTACGACCGTTGGATGCCCTGTCATATTCGTGATCCATAGCATTGAACTCGCAAAGCTTGGATGTGCAATGATGTCAACTTCTTCATACAGGTCAGCCATCTCTTCTATGAGCAAGGTGCGCAAACGCATCGCCTGTATGTATTCTACAGCTGGGACAAATCGTGTCGCTCTTAGTGAATTGGGCCATGCATTCTGGATTTGTCTTACCATAAGATCATCATCGCCACTTCTTGTCAGGTCGTCAAATGCAGCTGCCGCTTCTACGCCAAGTATAAAAGTGATAGAAGGGTAATCAGGGAGTTCCACCAGTTTGAGCGTTATCCCCAGTCCTCTCAATAATTCAAGGGCTGTACTGTCTTGCATTTTAAACGGATAATTTCCATCAAAAACAGACGAGACATACCCAATGGTCAATGTGTCATTATTGTGTTTGTACTCGTAAGAAAATGGAGCATCAATTGTACTCATGTCTCTTGGATCTTTTCCGCGAATGACATTGAATACAATAGCGCAATCTTTGGCGGATCGGCAAATAGGACCGGTTTTATCCATCGTCCAGCTCACGGCCATGGCACCATACCGGCTCACCCGGCCAAAGGTGGGTCGAAGCCCTGTCGTACCACATACTGTGCTTGGCGAAACGATGGAGCCCAGTGTTTCCGTTCCAATAGCAAATGGAACTAATCCCGCCGAGACCGCTGCTGCAGGTCCTGCACTTGATCCGCTTGAACCAGTTTCCGGATCCCATGGATTTCGTGTTTGCTCGCCATACCACACATCACCCCAGGCCAAGGCGCCAAGAGTCAACTTTGCAATTAATACCGCACCTGCCGCGTCGAGTTTTTCGACAACTGCGGCATCGACATCAATGATCTGGTCTTTGTACGGCATAGCGCCCCAGGTCGTTTTATACCCTTTGGTGGCAAAAAGATCTTTTATTCCATATGGAATGCCATGGAGTGGGCCACGGTACCGACCTGATGCAATTTCATCATCCATCATGCGGGCTTGTCTCAAAGCCCGGTCTTCCGTGTAGGTTATGACGCAATGTAATGTAGCGTCATGCTGTAAAAGTCTCTTGAGGTAGAATTTTGTAAGTTCAACAGAAGTAATTTGTCGTGATTTAATTAAGTGCCCAAGCTGTGAAATCGAATAATAAGCCAGGTCGTTTATATCATCGGGTCTTTCCGTTTTTTCATCTCCAAAGTCAATTATATCTTCCCTTTCAGAAATTTCAAAGCCAATTGGAAATGGCTTGAAGTAGGCTGCTGGTGGGATGCTATTATTTAATTTGATTTCCCTGTTGTCGCTATAATCATCCAGATATCCTTCAAGCTTTGCAGACATACTGTCAATTTCCTGATTTTCAAATTGCAGTCCCATTAATCTTGCCGCTGCACGTATGTCTTCAGTCGTAAATGCTTCCTGAGCTGAGACAAGTGATAATAATCCCGCTGATATAAGTATTGTCACGAATGTCTTTGTAAGCATATCAGTTGTGTTTTGCCGAAGAGGGAAAAAGGAAGATCTGGAATCTTCACCTTCCAAAGTAAAAACTTTTACGCGGGTTCGATGTGATTTGTGTCCGTCACAATCAATGCGTACTGCAAGTCAAGTGCCCGGCCGAGGTCAGGATCAGTACGATATGTAAAGGATATCTCATTTTGCACATCATGTGAAATGCATAGAATTCAACTATTTTCGCCTTGAGATATGAAGTCAAAATTACGTGTGTTTAAGTTTGGTGGTGCGTCAGTGCACGATGCAGAAGGGGTGCGTCGGGTTGGCGAGATTGTGAAAGACAATTGTGATACGCCGCTTGTGATTGTAGTGTCTGCAATGGGGAAGATGACTGCTGCCCTCGAAGATGTGACATCGTCGTATGTGACAGGCTCAGACCGCCTACAGACACAGTTTGCCGAAGTCAAAGAGTTTCACTGGAAGATTGCTTCTGACTTGTTTGAAGCAGGACATGGCGTATTCGGTAAAATCAATGATTTATTTGTTGAGATTGACTGGGTCCTTGAAGAGCCACCGGAGGATACATTTGAGTACCTCTACGATCAGATCGTCTCAGTTGGTGAATTGATTTCTACGCACATCGTGAGTGCCTGGTTGAGTGATATCGGTGTGTCAAACACCTGGCTGGATGTGAGGGATGTACTAAAGACTGACAACGCACATCGCGAAGCGCGTATAGACTGGAATTGGACCGAAGGTCTGATATCGGGGCGTGTGCCGCCAATGCTCAGGGATAATCATGCCGTAGTGACACAGGGATTTATTGGTTGTACCAGCGAAAATTTTACGAGTACGCTTGGCAAAGAGGGCTCTGATTATTCAGCGGCTGTGTTTGCGAATGTATTGGATGCTGCAGAAGTTGTCATATGGAAAGATGTGGAGGGTGTTTTTTCGGGAGATCCGAAGATGTTTGATCATGTGAGTAAGCTTGACAGACTGAGCTATCGTGAAGCAATCGAGATGACCTATTATGGTGCGAAGGTGATTCATCCAAAAACGATCAAGCCCCTTCAGAATAAATCAATTCCCTTGTTCGTCAGGTCGTTCACACATCTGAATGCGCAGGGAACATGGATCGGCACGAATTTGGATAGCATACTGCCACCGATCATCGTACTGGCTGAGGACCAGGCTCTTATCCATATTTCAACGAAAGACTTTTCGTTTGTAGGCGAAGAACACCTCAGTAAGTTATTTGGATATTTTGCGACGCATCGCATCAAGATCAATCTGATGAGAAATACTGCAATCAGTTTTTCGGTGTGCTGCAGGCGTAGCGATCGCAAGATTGAAGGCCTTCGAAAAGATATTGAAAACGATTTCAATGTAGTTGTTGATTTCGACCTGCAACTACTTACAGTACGTCATTCAAATGAGGTCACACTTGACCAGTTGCTCAAGGGCAAAACGGTGGTATTTGAAGAGCGATTCAAGGATACGGTGCAGTGCGTGCTAAAATCATCACCGACACCAACGATGAAGAATTGATATCATTCCTTTCCATTACTAAATCAATGACCAAATGACTACTTTTGCGCGCTCAATTATCATAGCCATATAATCAAGAATAAATCATGGAAGGACAACAAATCACACTCGACAGCGGACAGCTTAATATTCCTAATAATCCAATCATCCCATTTATCGAGGGAGATGGTATCGGTCCTGACATTTGGGCGTCAGCAGTACGTGTTCTTGATGCGGCTGTAGAGAAGGCTTACGGCGGCACGCGCAAGATCAGCTGGCATGAAGTATTGGCTGGTCAGAAAGCATTTGACAAGACCGGTGAGTGGTTGCCGCAAGAGACTTTGGATGATATCGAGAAGTACATCATCGCGATAAAGGGGCCGTTGACTACACCGATCGGTGGAGGCATTCGTTCGTTGAATGTGGCATTGCGGCAGAAGTTGGATTTGTATGCATGTGTACGCCCGGTGAGATGGTATGAAGGAGTGCCTTCACCTGTGAAGGAGCCGGGAAATGTGGATATGGTGATATATCGTGAAAACACAGAGGATATCTACGCAGGAATCGAATACCTGGCGGGAACTGAGGAGAACGAGAAAGTGAAAAATTTTCTGATCAACGAGATGGGCGTGACTCAAATCCGCTTCCCGAATACAACTTCTTTGGGGATCAAGCCTGTTTCTCAGGAAGGAACCGAGCGCATTGTCAAATCGGCCATCAGATTTGCAATGACTAAAGGCTATAAGTCAGTGTCTCTTGTACACAAGGGCAATATCATGAAGTTTACCGAAGGTAAATTCAAGGAGTGGGGATACGAAGTGGCTGAGCGCGAGTTTGGTGATAAGGTATTTACATGGGCCCAGTGGGAGCGCATCAAAGCAGATAAAGGTGAAGCCGAAGCAAATAAGGCGCAGGAGACTGCCCTTGCAAATGGCGCCTTATTGATTAAAGATGTGATTGCAGATGCATTTTTACAGCAAATCCTGTTGCGTCCAAAAGAGTATGACGTGATTGCCACACTCAACCTGAATGGCGATTATATCTCTGATGCTCTCGCAGCCATGGTCGGTGGAATCGGGATTGCACCTGGCGCAAATATCAACTATGACACGGGTATCGCAATTTTTGAAGCGACGCACGGGACAGCCCCTAAATATGCCGGACAGGACAAGGTCAATCCAAGCTCGGTCATTCTCTCAGGAGTGATGATGTTTGATTACATGGGTTGGAGTGAAGCTGGAGCATTGATTGAAAAAGGGATCGAAGGAGCCATTGCCAAAAAACGTGTGACGTATGATTTCCATCGCCTCATGGAGGGAGCTACAAAACTGGCTTGCTCAGAGTTTGGCGATGAGATTATTGCGAATATGTGATCCGGGTGATCTAGGCTGTAAAGGAACTGCCGCAACCACAAGTCTCTTTTGCATTTGGATTATTAAACACAAATCCGCGATTGTTGAGGCCATCGTGCCAGTCGACTTCCATGCCAAGGAGATACATCCCGTGTGCTCTCTCGATATAGACAGGTATACCCTCGATGACGTACTCCTGATCCTTGTCTGTTTTTTTGTCAAACCCAAGGACGTATGAAAATCCTGAGCAGCCACCTCCCTTGACACCGACACGTAGGCCGAAATCGCTGGGAACGTCTTGCTCTGACATGATTTTTCGCAATTGGATGAGCGCACCTTCCGTGAGTACAATTGGCTGCGCTCCGGTTTGAACTGTCGATTGTTGTGTAGTGTCAGGCATATTGAGAGCAATTTACATTGAAATATTTAAACAAGTAAGAAGCCGTCATAGTTCATCCACGACTATTAAGTACTTTGCGTACTTAATTCCTGAGAACAAATGGACAAGCTTGCGTACTACGAGGTCATTTTACTGATGATACCTGTATTGATCGTCTTTGGAGCTATCTATCTGTTGTTTCGACAGTTTTTTCAGAATCAGTACAAGCTTCAGGTGGGATTAGCGGCGAGTAGCAGAGGCGAGTCAGCCACAAGGTTGAAGCTGCAGGCATATGAACGGTTGATGCTGTTTTGTGAACGGATAGCTGTGAAGAGCCTGCTACTCAGGTTGCAATCAACACAAATGAGCGCGATAGATTTGCAATCGGCTATCGTCATTGCTGTTCAACAGGAGTTTGAATATAACTTGTCACAACAACTGTATGTTTCGGATAGACTTTGGATGATCATCGACCTTGCAAAAAATCAGGTGATCGAGATAGTGGTGCATGTCGGGTCGAATGTGAGTCCTGACGCACCGGCAGAAGATCTTTCGAAACAGCTCCTGTTATTTATTGAATCCCAAAAGAATAGCCCTGTTGAAACGGCAAAAGCAGCAATTAAAAAAGAGAGTAGCCTCATCTTATAGGATTACGGCTGTATTGGTCCTGCTCGTGGCAATGACCATGGGCTGCTCACGGACTACACATGTAGCCAGTGTTGAGGTAACGCATTCGTCCATTAGCGAAATGGATGAAGATGCTCGAATCAATGACATGATAGAGCCGTACAAAGAGGTCATGGATGCAGAAATGGATGTCGTGATTGGGGTGTGTGCAAAGACCCTTGAGAAGGGGAGGCCAGAGAGTACGATGGGAAATTGGGTCGCGGATTTGCTCGTTGAAAGAACAAGCGCTAAATATGGTCAAACAATAGATTTTGCAATACAGAATCAGGGAGGATTGAGGATAAATGCGCTTGGCGCCGGCGAAGTGACTATTGGAAAGTTGTACGAGTTGATGCCATTTGACAATATGATCGTCGTATTGCACATGCGGGGTGATTCCTTGATGCGCCTGTTTGATCACATGGCTAGATCACAAGGGTGGCCGATCAGTAGTGAGGTCCGTTATACAATCAGCGGCGACAAGGCAACAGATGTACACATTCATGGTGAGTCGTTGCAGTCAGACCACATCTACAAGTTTGGATTGCCAGATTATATCGCAAACGGTGGCGACCGGTGTACTTTTCTGGCCAATGCCGATAAGCGGGTAGATCTCGACTATCTGGTACGGGATGCAATTATAGACCATGTGCGAATATTGACACGTGAAGGACGTGAAATGGTAAGTAAAGAAGATGGTCGCGTGACAAATACAGGCAATGAATAAATCGGAATAATGAACAGGAGATCGTTTATTCAAAGAGCCGGGATGGCTGGGTTACTCACCTACGCTGGAGGATTACCGCTAGACGTGTTGGCGAGGCAGGAGCTGATTAAGCTTACAATTTTGCATACCAATGATGTACACAGTCGCGTAGAACCGTTTCCAATGGATGGCACACGCAATGCCGGACAGGGTGGTGCCGCGCGACGGGCGCAACTCATCGCTTCAATAAGACAGCAGGAAGAGCACGTATTGCTGCTTGATGCTGGTGATATTTTTCAAGGCACACCATACTTCAATATGTTTGGCGGGGAGCTGGAGTTTAAGCTCATGTCGGAGATGAAGTACGATGCTGCGACAATTGGCAACCA
Organism: Bacteroidota bacterium; assembly: GCA_003648285.1. Classification (GTDB taxonomy): domain Bacteria; phylum Bacteroidota; class Bacteroidia; order Chitinophagales; family Saprospiraceae; genus B8-G4. The sequence continues at coordinate 2,632 of QMOR01000086.1, read as the reverse complement.
TGACTTTGATGCTGGGGTGGATGGTTTGGCAAAGCAAATGCCGCACGCGAAGTTCCCACTTATCATTTCAAATTACGACATGGAGGATACACCTATGCAAGGGAAGACCCTCGATCATAAAATTTTTGAGAAGGGGGGCATGAAAATTGGCGTATTCGGGCTTGGAATCGAACTCGATTCTCTGGTGCCCGCGTCACTGTATGGCGGCACACAGTACTTTGAACCTGTGGGAAGAGGGCAGTCGATGGCTACCAGGTTGAAGCACGATGAAAAATGTGACTATGTGATCTGTCTGTCACATCTGGGATTCCGTTACCGGCATGACAAGATATCTGATGTCACGTTGGCAGCCGTCACAAAGGACATCGATCTTATCCTCGGAGGACACACGCACACATTCATGAATCATCCTGAAATTGTGAAAAACCTGGATGGAGACCCTGTCTATATCAATCAAGTCGGTTGGGCCGGCCTTCGATTGGGCAGGATCGATATACACCTCGAGCGAAATAAGAAGAACAAATGCCTGACATGCGAGAATCTGTGGATTGACGGGTCGAATGGATAAGGGTCTCAAGATCTCTGTTTGGGGAGTTGACAATTGATGATCGTTCGCATTTAAGAACTTCTTTGCAATGAGTTGGTTAAATCCCGAGCCCCAGATCCCGCATCTCAGATCCTGAAATCCAAACAATATTTTGACATTCTACCGTTTACATATTGAAGATATGTATATGTAAAAATTGATTTTTTTTGTGGCTGAAAATCATGCAGTTTTCTTGAGAAATCATGACATTAGATCGCAGTATTCAACAAAAAATTTACACCTTTGTACACTCTCAAAGGCGTAATTAACCATAGTCGCAAGTTCCATGAAGGCACATCGAAAACGTAGTAACAAATCGCGCTTTTCAACTAGTGATGCCTTCTTATTTTTAAGTTTTAGAGCACTCTAAATACAATCGGCGCATGCAGAAAGATTACTCCAGCGTTTGGGACAGCTGTCTCCACAAGATTCGAAACAGCGTAAATGAACAGAGCTTTAAAACCTGGTTTGAGCCAATCAGACCAGTAAAGCTCGATGGAAGTGCACTGACAATTCAAGTCCCGAACAAGTTTTTTTATGAGTGGCTTGAAGAGCACTATATCACGAACCTCAAAGAGTCTATTCGAGAGGAACTTGGTCCAAAGGCACGGCTGGAATATCAGATCCGCCTGGAGGCAGACAATACGATAAACAAAAGTGCAGGGCATCACCAGATTGGAGGGCAGGGAAACGAAAAGGTGAGTCCGGCTGTGAAAAGATTGGTATCGCAGGGTATCCGAAACCCTTTTGTGATTCCCGGTATTAAAAAAGATGCAATAGAAAGTCAACTCAACAAGACATATCGTTTCGACAATTTTATAGAAGGAGATTGCAATCGTCTCGCTCGTGCGGCAGGAGAAGCCGTAGCTAATAATCCGGGGCGCACAGCCTTTAATCCCTTGTTTCTGTTTGGAGCAGTAGGGCTTGGCAAGACACATCTCGCCCAGGCTATCGGCAATGCCATCGTAGATGGTCCCGGAGATGTATCGGTACGCTACATGACAACAGAGAAGTTTACCAATGACCTGATTTACGCGATCAAGAACAATGTCGTTGGGGACCTTGTCAACATGTACCAGAATGTCGATGTCCTTATCGTGGATGATATTCAGTTTCTCGCAAACAGACAAAAGACTCAGGAGATATTTTATAACATATTCAATCAGATTCACCAGAATGGCAAGCAGGTCATTCTCACATCTGATAAGCCGCCAAAGGATCTTCCGGGAATTGAAGAGCGTCTGATTTCTCGTTTTAAATGGGGACTGTCGGCCGATCTGCAAGCACCTGACCTCGAAACACGGATCGCCATTCTTGAGTGTAAACTGGATGACGCAGGCCTTAAGGCTCCAAGAAGTGTTGTAGAGTACATTTGCTTTAATATTCAAAATAATATTCGCGAACTCGAGGGTGTGGCTGCAGGATTGATCGCTCACAGTCAGCTCGCAAACCGAGTGGTCGACGAGCGCCTGGCTCAGGAAGTCATCCAGAATTTTGTGCGGAATGCTTCACTTGAGATTACCATCGACAAAATCAAGAGACACGTTTCAGAATATTACGACCTGCCCATAGAGCGCATGAAATCCAAAACGCGCAAACGCGAGGTCGTCGTGGCACGTCAGACAGCCATGTATTTGTGTAAATCGATGACCAAGCAATCTCTCAAGTCCATAGGTGATGAGTTTGGTGGGAGAGACCATAGTACAGTGATCTATTCGTGCAACGCCGTTCAGGATCTGATCGATACCGATTCTTCATATCGCGAAACCGTCAGTGAGCTGCGGAAAAAGATCAATATGTCGATGGCGGGCTAGATTGCATTCAGGTGTGCGGTCGATGTTTGTAGTTTACCGCTTTTCAAGAGTTTATGGGGTACCGGTAATTACGAATTTTAATGTTTTTATTGTTCTGTGGTCATTACTTTCAACTACGGAGCGAATGAAATAGATGCCTTGAGAAAGATGGCATCCTTCAAACTCAATCATATTTTCTCCGTCATACAAAATTGTGTCCTTTTGGAAAAGGACATGACCACTGCTGCTTATT
>QMOR01000085.1 GCA_003648285.1 Bacteroidota bacterium | reverse complement strand
TTATACTATCCGTTAGATTCTTGGTTTATCAAAGTGACAGAAAAGAGAGATAGAATGTATGAATTAAACAAGACGATCAACTGGAAACCTAAATCAACAGGTGAGGGTAGATTTGGTAATTGGTTAAAAAATGCAAATGACTGGAATTTGTCTCGTTCACGGTATTGGGGTACACCACTTCCGATATGGAGAACAGAAGATGGTTTAGAAGAAATGATCATTGGATCTGTGGAAGAATTGAAATCTGAAATGCAAAAATCAGTTACTAAAGGATATATGGGGAAAGATATTTTTTCTGATTTTGTTGTAGGAGATATGAGCGAAGAGAACTATGATAAAATAGATCTTCATAAAAATATTGTTGACCAAATTACTTTAGTTTCTCCTTCCGGTAAACCGATGAAAAGAGAATCTGATTTGATAGATGTTTGGTTTGATTCAGGAGCAATGCCTTATGCACAATGGCATTACCCATTTGAAAACCAGGCGGAGTTTGAACAGAATTTCCCGGCAGATTTTATTGCTGAAGGCGTAGATCAGACGCGCGGTTGGTTTTTTACAATGCATGCGATCGCGACAATGGTATTTGATAGTGTGGCATTCAAGACCGTTGTATCAAACGGCCTCGTAATGGACAAGAATGGCCAGAAGATGTCAAAGCGGCTCGGAAATACGGTTGAGCCTTTTAAGACAATTGCGACGTATGGCGCTGATGCCACGCGGTGGTATATGATTTCAAATGCGCAGCCATGGGAAAATCTCAAATTTAATGAGTCTGGAATTGCAGAAATTCAGCGCAAGCTTTTCGGCACAGTATATAATACGTATGCATTTTTCGCGCTTTACGCGAATATCGATGGCTATTCGATCGTAGACAAGGGAATTTCTCCGATCGGAGACAGACCCGAAATCGATCGTTGGATCATGTCAAAGCTGCATAGCCTGATTGGGACCTATCGCGCGTACATGGACGATTATGAACCAACACAGGCTTGCCGTGCTGTGGAGTCATTTGTGAACGATCACCTGTCAAATTGGTATGTGCGACTCAATCGCAGGCGTTTTTGGAAGGGCGAAATGTCTGACAACAAGCGCATGGCTTACGATACGCTCTTCGAATGCCTGATGGTCACCTCACAGCTGATGGCGCCCGTAGCACCGTTTTTTGCGGAGTGGTTGTACAAGAATATTTCCGATGGGGTGCGCTCATATGCACGTGCCAATAATTTTGGGGAAGGACATATCTCCGTGCATTTGACAGATTTGGCACTAGCCGATACGTCTCTTATTCATACTGACCTGGAGCAACGCATGGATTATGCACAGCGCATTTCATCGCTTGTCTTGTCTTTGCGAAAGAAAGAAAAACTCCGTGTGCGTCAACCCCTTCAGCGCATCATGCTGCCGGTATTAAATGATGCGTTTCAAAAACACGTCGAAGATGTGCGTGAATTAATATTATCCGAAGTCAATATAAAAGAGATTGAATTTATAACTGACACAGCTGGCCTGCTGAGCAAGAAAGCGAAGCCCAATTTTAAAACCCTTGGACGCCGGCTTGGAAAGCAAATGAAAGCAGCAGTTGAGATTATTTCCAGTCTCGATCAGGAGGCTATCGCAGAGATCGAAAAATCTAATCAATTCAATTTGGAACTCGACGGTGAAGTATTTGAATTGACCATGGAAGATTTTGAGATCGTCACCGAAGATATTCCAGGATGGCAGGTCGCTACCGATGGCCCTTTGGTTGTCGCACTCGATATGACCCTTACCGATGAACTGATTGCTGAAGGTTATGCCCGTGACCTTGTCAATCGTATTCAAAACCTGAGGAAGCAGAAAAACTTCAATGTCACCGACCGGATCCATATCACTGTCGGGATCACTCAGGATATCGAGAATGCCATCGCCGGTTTTAGCGAATATATCAGGGGTGAGACGTTGGCTGATAGTCTTGAGCTCGCAACTGAAGTCGATGGAGAAGAGGTGGAGTGGATTGATGGGAGTAGGGTGGTGATTGATATTAGGCGGCGGTAGAGCGGGGCGCTTCGCGGTCGCTGTGGTCGCTGTGGTCGCTGTGGTCGCTTTTGTCGCTTTTGTCGCTTTTGTCGCTTTTGTCGCTGTGGTCGCTTTTGTCGCTTTTGTTGCTCTGGTTGCTGTTGTCGGTCTTGTAGGCCTTGTCCCCTCCCCGTATTGTTGCTCTGTTCGCGCGATTGTAGTTTGTAGACTACACTACTCCATATTGTAGTTTATAGACTGCAATTTGCAATTTTGTAGTTTATAGACTACATTTGTATTTGTTGTAGTTTATAGACTGCAATTTTGTATTATGTAGTTTATAGAATACAGTATCATGAAAGAGCTCATTGCAATTTCTACGAAAAGGATTTCTCAAGTAGACGATAACTACAGAAGGTATCTGTATGACGAAATAGAATGGGGTCTCCCTCTCACTATCATAAGGGGACCTCGTGGGTCCGGCAAAACGATCCTTATGTTGCAAAAGATCAAAGAGTTGACGGCATCTGGTGTCGAGGCTCTTTATTGTACAATGGACCATCCTTATTTTGAAACCGTACGCTTGTACGACTTTGCAAGCAATGCACTGGACAGAGGATTGAACTACCTCTTCATTGACGAAATACACAAGCATCGGCACTGGTCTCAGGATCTCAAGCTGATTTATGATATGCTGCCGGAGATGAAGATTGTCTGCTCGGGTTCATCGATACTCGACATCATGCGAGGTGAGGCTGACCTTAGCCGCCGTGCGGTGACATATCATCTTCCTGGATTATCATTTCGTGAATACTTGGTATTCAACGACTTATCAGATGCCCCTGCACTTTCTCTTGAAGACATCCTGACAAACCATGAGGCCATTGCTGAGGATATCCTGGACGATTACAACGTACTCCGGCATTTTAAAAAGTACCTGCAGCACGGTTATTTCCCATTCTTCAATGAGTCTATACGTCAATATCCATCCAGGCTACTCCGTGTGATTAATACTACGATTGAAAATGACATTCCGGCATTCGAAAACATTGACTACAGCACTGTCCGCAGCCTCAAGAAACTGCTTTATTTTCTTGCCCAATCAGTTCCTGTGATCCCTAATATGTTAAAACTTGCAGGAATCATGGAGGTATCGCGCTCGCATCTACTCAAAATGATGGATTTGATGGAGCGGTCAGACATCTTCCTGCTCCTGAAGCCTCCAATGAGCACACCATCGCGCATGGCAAAGCCCGAAAAGATCTACTTACACAATACAAACCTGATGTCCACACTGTCTCCGGCCAATGTGAACTCAGGGAGTACGCGTGAGACATTCTTTTACAATCAGTTGCAAGTTTTGCATTCAGTCCATGCCCCAAAATTCGGTGACTTCATAATCGACGAAAAATATGTGTTCGAGGTTGGCGGTCCGTCCAAGAATGCTGATCAAATCAAAGGAGTCCCAAATGCTTTTCTCGCTCTGGATGGGATAAAAGTGGGAGCAGGCAATCGTATTCCGCTTTGGCTGTTTGGGTATTTGTATTGACGGAGGGCTGGATGCCCTTCTTCGCCAGTTTGGCTACGGCGGGTGAAGCGGGGCGAAAGAACCAGTACAAATATGTACCTATTTATTGCGGACTCATTTTACGGGTGGTCTGGAAGGTCGTACTTCTATTTTACTCGGGAGCGTACGGGGATGCATATTCAATAAATCGACAACCATCTGACCGATGTCCTCTGGTTGAATTTTCCAGGCATCTGCCTCTGACGGCGGCCCACTCATAAACTCGGTTGCCACAGAGCCGGGCATGATCGTCGTCGTGTTGATTCCGGTTTGACGAAGATCCAGCATGACTGCCTGGGTAAAACCTACCAAGCCAAATTTACTCGCATTGTATGCTGCGCCCATAGGGAAGAAGTTTGTACCGGCAAGGCTTGCAATTGTAATGATATATCCGCCTGTCTTCTTCAAAGCGGGTATAGATGACTTCACACTGTTGAATACACCCGTCAGGTTGACGTCTATCACATCCTGCCATTGTTTCGAGGTCATTGTCTCAATAGAAGCAAATGCTCCAATTCCCGCATTGGCAACGAGTACATCCAGTTGTCCCCATTTGGCAACAATGGCATCGACGGCTCGTTGTTCGGATTCCATATCCCGTACGTCAGATGCTATTCCCAAAACGCGCTCGCCCGTCGGATCCAGTCTTTTGGCTGCGGCGTCGGCATTTTCCTTTGTACGACTTGAAATAGCCACATGCATTCCCTGTGCGATTAGTGCCTCGGCGATGCCATATCCTATTCCTTTTGATCCACCGGTAATATATGCGGTCTTTTGTCTCATATCGAAGTTGATTTAGTATGTAATCAATGTAATTTACAACACAAAGAACGTAAAGAAGCCCCACCTAAAAGGTGAGGCCTCACAATTATTTTCAGCATTCCCCGGACCGCCCGGAGCAATACTCCAGACGATCAAAAGATGTCGCTTACACTTTGATTAAATGAAGATCACGTGTGTACCCTCACCTGCAGCTCTCTCGTAGAATCCTCCAACAGTCAAAACGCCATCGAGCTCATCGACGATATCGCTTTCCTCGACGTGAAACATATCCATTGCCAGTTTGCAAGCCCACATCTTGGTACCTGAGGCACTTAGCATCTCGAGAAACTCACCGACAGGTGGAATATCGAGTTCATCCATTTCTTTCTTCATCATTTTCGTTGCCAGAGCTTCCATTCCTGGCAGACCTCCAATCAAAGTAGGTATCCGCATTGCGGGGTTACCGACTGTTGCGACACGAAGGCTTTCGAGCTTCGATTTTTCGATCGCATTGAGGCCAAAAAAGGTGAAAAATATTTCTGACTCGATACCTTCCATGCGTGCACCATTGGCGAGAATAAAACACGCGTAAACATTGTCCAAAGTCGCTTTAGACAGAATGAGCATCATCTTTTTAATCTTGCCCGGTTCGTGGACGTTTACATCTCCTGTTCCCATGATTGAGAATTTTTATTATTCAAAAAATAAATTAAATACAGCTTACAGGCTTTGGTATACCTGCGATTTTAGTTGACTTTTTTAATGGTCCGTCAGGGAATAATGCATACAACTCCTTAATAGAGCATACACCTGACTTACCTACACTACGTATTGTGAGTGGAGTACCATTTTTGTATTGATTTTGAAGGAATTCCAATACTTTCCAGTGGTCATCAGCAAGTGTGACACCTTCTTTTTCTGCAATTCCAATTGCAACCTCCCTGCTCCACTGATTGATATCTTTCAAGTACCCTTCGTCGGTAACTTCAACCGAACTTCCTCCAATTTGCGTTTCCATAAAATTATTGTTTAGTGTAGTTAAATGATTTAGTCTTCAATATCCTTTCCTGCTTTAGACATATTGGGCGTCACTAATGGGATCTTCCTGCCAGGGAGTAACATATTCCAGTATATCCATTTAAAGGCCAATTTGCCCAAATGGTTCATCCGTGTCTCTTTTAACAGTTTCATCGGGCCAATACCTGTAATGGGAAATGATCCAGTCGTAGGCTCATGCTCATAATTAAAATCGATGAGAATAGCTTTGCTATTACCGGTTTCAATAAAGCAATTTGCATGACCGTCAAACTCCTCTTTAAACGCTTCACCCCGGATAAAGCTTTTGATATTATCCAGAAGGATTTCTGCTTCAAAATGTGCTACTGATCCGGCTTTCGATGTTGGAACGTCAGTTGCATCACCGATAACGAAAATATTGTCTTTCACTTTGGATTGGAGTGTGCCTTTATCCGTAGGGACAAAATTGAGATCGTCGCCTATGCCTGAGCGCTCCATGAGTGGGTTACCCATATTTGTTGGTATGGTGACGAGTACATCATACTCAACTTCTCTGCCACCATAATCAACAATCTTCTTATTCTCACCATCGACTTTCTCAATGTAGAAATCCGGAACGACTTCAATGTTTTTTTCTGTGAGAAGATGCTGCAATACAGCTGTTGCCTTTGGCTTGGTAAATGCTCCGCTCAACGGAGTGACAAAGCTGATCTTGACTTTGTCCCGCATATTTTTATCCTTGAAGAAAGAATCTGCCAGAAACGCAAATTCCAATGGAGCGACAGGACATTTGATAGGCATCTCTGTAATGTGTACTACAAGGTGACCACCTTCCCAATCTTTGAGTTTGTCGCGCAGTGCGATAGCTCCATCATTTGAGTAGAAGTCAAAGACGTCCTTGCGCCAACATGGCCCTTTCATTCCCTCTGTCTCCTGAGGTGCGATGTCCGATCCTGTAGCGATGATCAGAATGTCATAATTCACATTCGTGCCATCTTTCAACCTGACAGTATTCTCCTCCGGCAGGATCACATCTGCCTCTTTATTGATAAAATCCACTCCTTTGGGAATGAACTTCTCAATCGGCTTGCGAATCTCTTCCGGATCGTACATTTCGAATGGTACAAAAAGGAAACCTGGTTGATAGTAATGCCATTTCAGCGGATCGATGATGGAAATAGTCCACTCGTCCTTTGGCAAGTCTCCCGTAAGGTGATTTGCCATGATCGTACCGGCGGTGCCTGAGCCCAGAATTACAATATTTTTCATGTGTGTGGTTCTATTGTTAATGTGTGTGATTTGTCAAATATAAGCCCCACAAGTTAAACTGAACGACAAAAGTGCGTATATCGGCTTCCGATAAGGATGACAAAAATCATAAAACGATGTGACCCCGCTCAGAAGCGGCGACTCATGGCACAAATCCGACCCAATATGCCCGATCAATTCGCAGATGGCCAAAGTATAAGAAAGGGCTCGTCCGATGTCAATTTCGGAGGTTACGCCGTTTTTGGATATCTTGATGGCGCCAGTATTTTGGCATTGGTCCTTTGCCCGAATCGATATGAAGATCTTACTCTCGAAAACACTCTTTCTCGCCCTGTTGATTTCAGGGCTCTGTACTACCGGCCTCATTGCGCAAGACGAAAGTCTACTGGTCGATAACGCCCGAACAGACAGTCTTGCTCGTGACTCAGTAGCGCGCGTTATCGCTGCGGAAGAAGTTGCTACACTTATCCCATCGCACTACGCGACGCTGATTATCGAAATCAATGCTGAGATTATCCCACAGATCAATGAGGCGAATGGCATCGTCAACGATCCGGAAATCCAGGCACTACAACAGAACTTCGCTGAACTTTCACGGCTGACTGATTACGTCATTTCACGCAACAACTTAGTTGAGGGCATTGAAAGTCTTGAACAGCAGTGGCAGAACAATCTGGGGCATATTAAAAATTACACAGAGAATCTTAAATCGCGTACAAAGGATCTCGTTGAGATGAAGCGTGATCTTGCAGAAGAGCGCAATCAATGGCTCTCACGACGCTCGAAGCTGGCGTATGGTCAACACCTGCAACAGATACAGGTGTATGTGCGAACGTCTGTCGATACGATCGACTACTTCCTTGCAGAGAGTGCATCTACACTGGATACTGTCACTATCACATACACACGTCTTACTGAGCTTCAATTAAGAACCCAGGGATATGTGAATGAGCTCAACAAAATTCGAGTTGCCAGAATGACTTCAATGCTGACGAGCCGGGGTGATTTTATTTGGAAAGTCGGGTTGAGCGCAGATATGGAGGCCATTCAAGCTCAAACAGAGTACTTGCAAACGGTTGGCATAGAAGATCTGCGCTACTATATTAAAGAGCACAAGGGTGGCTTTACCGACACACTATTGTTTTTCGTCATTACCACGATCATATTTTACTGGACAAGGCGACGATCAATACTCATGGATGACGATGAGGAACCTGAACTTGTGCGCAATGCCCATGTCCTGGGTCGTCCGATTACCATGAGCCTGTTTTTGACCATTATTGCTTCAACTTTTTTTCTACCGAATAAACCACCTCTCCTCAACTATGCGTGGGCCGTGCTCATCCTGTACAGCATAATGGGCATCATGACAAATATGATAAGCAAACCTGCAAAATGGACTGCCTATGTTTTAGCAGGGCTCTTTGTTCTTCTACAATTTGGTGCATTTGTCAGGGGTGATAGTCAACTTACACGATGGCTGGTACTCGGTGTAAGTTTTATCTTATTTTATCTTTTGTTTTGGATTCGAAGAAATAAAAAACGCATAGATAGCATACCACGACGACTTTGGCAGCGCGTTTATATTGGGCTCAGCGCTCCATTACTTGCACTTTCAGTACTTGCAATTGTAGTTAATGCCGTAGGCTATGGGGTTGTCGCAGGAGTCATAAACAGAGGGATTATTTTTGCCTTGATCATTGGTTTACTTCTGGTGTCGATGTACCAATCCACGGGCTCAATTATCTTTCATTTTCTTGATACAAAATTGGCCAAAACCTCAATTATACTGAGAGAAGATAGTCGATTGATCTTTAATAGAATTATGAAGATCTCAGGCTCTGCCATTCTCCTTCTTTACAGTCGCTATATACTGACCTTTTTCCTTCTTTGGGAGACTGTCGAAGATTTTTTTAATACTGTTTGGTCATTTGGATATACCTTCGGGACTGTTAGTTTGACGGTTGGCGATCTAGTTAGCGTATTTATAACGATTGTGGTTTTCTGGGTCATTGCGAATGTTGTGCAGTCTATCATGCGCAGGGAGTTATTTCCCAGACTCCATTTACCGCGGGGTGTCGGAAATGCCATGGCGTCTATCACCAATTATTCACTTATCGTACTCGGTATATTCCTGGCTTTGGCAGCTGCCGGATTTGAATTAAAACATCTCGGACTCCTGGTTGGGGCTTTAGGTGTTGGTATTGGCTTTGGCTTGCAAACTATTATTAATAATTTTCTTTCAGGACTCATTCTGATCTTTGAACGACCAATCACCGTAGATGATGTGATCGAGGTGGACGGCACGCTTGGGGTCGTGACGTCAATAGGTATTCGTGCGAGCAGACTCCGCCAGTACAACGGAGATGAAATGATCGTGCCAAATGCCGATTTGATATCCAAAAAGGTAACAAACCGTACATTAAGTGATACCAAGCGGCGATATACAATGCATTTCGAAACCGGTCGCAATGAAGATCCAGAACGCGTCATCGCCATTATTTCAGCAGCTGCACAAACGGTCGAGGGGATTCTCCCAGACCCACCGGCAAAAGGATACTTCAAGGGCATGGGTGAGCAGTCAATCAAGTTTTATGTGAATTATTGGGGTGCGGGAAATTTTCTCGATCTGATGAGTGATGTGGAACAATCCGTGTATGCTGCCCTTGAAAAAGAGGGAATTAAAATGCCAATCCCCGTGCAGATTGAGATTAAAAAGAAAAATAAGAATTTATAGCTGCGGGGCCGAGGGTTTCGGGGGATCTGACTCCCAAATATTATTTAATGGATTCGTAAAAGTCGATCATTGGCTGTTTTGGCAACGCAAAAAATCCCTGATCGTATCTGTCGAGGTCGGCAATGAGGACGAGGACTGCTGAGAACGTCAGCGCCATGATGATACTGAGCAAATTGCTCATTCTGCCAGACACTCCCATTTGATATCCCATTGCGATCATTGCCAGTATGGTCATTGCCACCAAAACTGTCCAGATGATAATCGGGATGTGTTGTGTCCCGGCATAAACACGAGCGCCGAAGATATCAATTACAGCATTTGTGGCTTCGATCAGGGCCAGTGCCGATAAGTCATTAGGATGCGCTATCAGATAGGTACTTACAATGGACCACAATTCACCATTAATTTCATCTGATCTGGTAAGCGTAACCTTAAGCAATTCAACGTTTTTTGACAAATCCACCCGCAGCTTGGTATATTCAACGAGCAGTGATTTCACGGTGCTGCTTTCTGTCGCAGGCAGAAGATCGGCTCGCATGTGAAGGGTACCGATTGCATTCATTTCCTCGAGTGACAGTTGTTTGCGCACATCCAGACGATGCGCGCCCATGCTAAATGCAAATGCGAGCATGAATGCGAGAAGACCCATCATAGCTCCGATCGCGGAAGCTGAGGGTTCAATTAAGGTACCGGTACTGCTTCTCTTCATGTAGCCGTATAACCAGTGGCCTACATGAATGGATGCCAGGACAACCAGGACCGTGATAATAGTGATGAGCGTAAGTGACATATATAAATCGCTTATTTGCCCCGAAAATAAGAATACAAATCTTGTGGTTCCCGAATCACTTTGATTTGTGATAAATGGTGTGCCCAAAACTGAAATTATACTTTGCGGAGAACTGCCCGCGAATCATGGCTCCCTCAACGTTATTCTCCAGTTGCCGGTATCCGTACATCGCCTGTACCCCGAACAGAAGCTTCGGATGAGGGGAATAGAGCAAACTCACATAACCACTCCAGGCGTACTGATTAGCACTACCTCCTGTAAGGCTTGATTTGTCTTCAGCATGGAAGAATGAATAGCTGATACCTGACCGCCAGTGCTCATTCCAGTGA
>QMOR01000084.1 GCA_003648285.1 Bacteroidota bacterium | reverse complement strand
TACAATCGAATCGGTGGTGCACCGATCATCGGGGCGGGTACATATGCCGACAATGCATCCTGTGCAGTATCATCGACCGGTCACGGAGAGTATTTTATCCGCTACGCAGTAGCTCACGATATTGCGGCTCGTATGGAATACAAAAACATAAGTCTGCAAAAAGCTGCCGAAGAGGTTGTCCTTGACAAGTTGGTCGAGAAAGGTGGAAGTGGAGGGATTATTAGTGTGGATGCCAATGGCAATATCGCACTGGTCTTTAATTCCGAAGGAATGTATCGCGGCCAGGCAACACCAGAAGGGCGTGAAATAAAGATTTACAAAGACTGACAATATCTCTCAAGGTGGCATTAAATACAATACATACGAGCGATGCACAAATCGTGCTCACCGAATTGCGCGAAAGCGACCTGGCCAGGCTTGCATCGCTTCTGGATGATCCGGTCTTGTACAAGAATACCTTGACGATTCCTTCGCCATATGGCATGTCGGACGCGACAAAATACTTTGAACACGTCGAAAATTTTGAATCTCTCAACGGATATCGCAAAGATTGGACGATTCGCAAAAACGGTGACCTCATTGGCGGTATTGGTCTCATGTACAATCATGGTTTTGATTCACACAAATCAGAATTCGGATATTGGCTAGGCTCAGATTATCGAGGGCAAGGCATTATGACACTCTGTATTCGCACTTTTATTGATTTTGTATTCTCCTCTACAGAGATAATCCGCATCGAAGCACATGTCTTCGAACACAACATCGCAAGCTGCCGCACACTCGAAAAGTCAGGCTTTCAAAAAGAGGGCTTTATCCACAAGCTCGCCAAAAAAAAAGGAGCATATCTTGATGCACACCTGTATGCTCTGATTAAGTGAAGGCACTCAGGTTAGTGGATGTGCATAGCCAAAAAGGGGAAGAGTCATCCTAAAACGAACACCCCCTCAAATACGCCCACTCCAAAACCCGCACAGTCCCACCAGTCGTATATTCCGGATGACTAAATAAGTCAAAAACCGGCTCCACAGACGGATTGGAAGGATAGCCATCATTGAATTTTAGTGTGTGATACTTTCCGTCAGATTTTACGTATAAATCCCGATAGCCATTGCTCTGAGTATTTGAAATGTAAATCGGAAAATCACTTACTGAATATTTTCCGAGTAGCGTGAAGTCAGGGTTAAGGATATACCACGTACATCCACCTGTACCGCAAAAATATGGGCTGACAAGTGCTACAAAGATTTCGTCTTTTCCATCCTGATTTATATCGGCGTGCTCAGCAGAATACATTCGATCATCCTCGGATATAAAGTCGATCTCATCAGATAGCTCACTCTTCAGAAACGAAACCACACCCGCATGCAGAGCCGTATCAGAACATGGCTCAACCGCCATCTCATCTTCAAACATCACAACGCAGTGGCCATATAGTAACCCCTGATAGATCAGCATCGCAGTATTTTGCTTTGCCCAGAACATCACATCTCCCTGTTCATATTTTGCCCCTGATGCCGCACGTACCTGTGGTAGAATCGTGTCCAGCATGACGTTTTGCCCTACTTCCAAAGTCAGCCTAATGCGATCTTTGCTGAGGTTGTGAGTTGTGATAAATGCGCCATTGTTACTGACGTAATAGTATGTGTCGCGCGGTCCCCTACGCTCCATTTCACTCTCGCTGACATAACATCCGCTGATCTTCCTCTTGGGTGCTGTGACCTCAAGCCCATCACCGACAAATTTTATTGTCAGATCGTGCGTGGAATAAAGTGCGACCTTTGACTCAGAATCCCGTTGGAGGTTTCTCACCATCAAAAGTTCTTTGCCTTTAAATATACCGGCATATATCGAAGATTGATTGATTTCAATTTCAATAACAATGTCATCATCGCACGCATAATATGCTCTCGTTGTGATAGGAGCGGATTGATCTTCATCGCCACAAGACATCATGAGAAATGGGATGAGGGCTATTGCGATATATTTAATTGAATTCAATATATTTCTATTCTTCATGTGCTATTCTGGTGATGTCCCGGCACTCAAGGATGCGCGGGTCATGTGCTGTTTGAGTGACGTGAATCATCGAGAGGCCAATATCCTCAAGGGTACACACCGCTCCCGGAAACAGGGTTTTTAATACAGGATAAAACGGGGCAATAAATTTGTAGACCTTGTACGTATTCTTAAGTCCTTTAATGGGTTGAATATACCCGGGCCGAAATGCATATCCATTCGCAAACAAGGCCATCACGTGATTCTCTGTTTTGCCTTTGACGCGTGCCCACATCGATCTGCCTTTTTCTGTGCTGTCCGTTCCAGCTCCGGAAATGTAACAGAATGTGGCATCACCGCCCATTTCTGCCAAGACATTTGAAAGTGCGGATGTGATATCGTAAGTCAAGTGGTGATACTTTTCTTCATTCATGCCAACTGAAGACACACCCATGCAGAAATAGCACGCATTATATCCTCTCAGTCGCTCCTTGATTGAGCTGAAATCAAAGAAGTCTGTGTGGATTATTTCTTCCAGTTTGTCATGTTGTACGCCACACGGTCTTCTGTTGATGACTATGACCTTGGTTACATCGGGGTGCTTGAGACATTCGTGCAGGACGCCTTCGCCAACCATGCCTGTCGATCCCGTGATGATTGCCTTTATTTTCATATGCTGTCAGACATTTGCAATGCTTACAATTTTACAATAATACAGTATTCCAATACTTCAGTGTTAGAGGGTTACAGTATTCAGGTGTTCTCTCATGTCCATCGATTACAGCGTTCAAGTGTTCTCTCATATCCATTGTCTACAGTGTGAAGGTATGCGAATATTTGATCAGGAAGGTTCGGGCATTACTTCTAGGACGTATGGGAAAATCCCGTTCAAGGTCGATGTTCAGGTTGTCATTGTACACGATGTAGAGATCTCTTCCTTCACGCGGATTATACCGTAACCGGACATTGCCGGCATATATTTTGTCGAGGCTGTTGTATTGTAAAAATGCACTGATGGAGAATTTTGTGCTGATCATTACGAGGCCCTTGATTCTGGCGAGATGTATTTTCAGGAATTCATTCCGCACGTCAAATGCAATATCATTGTATTGATAAAACGTGGATAATTCGAGAGAAGGGGATACGCTCCACGTTGGTTCTATCTGGAATGTAAACTTCCTTCCGTCATAAAATTGTCCAACACTCACTTGGCCCACGACAAAAAGAGGATTTGTAATAGGAGAGTTGGCCGATATTTGACCACCCCAAAATAAATAATTGGCAACCGGAATAACAATGTCGTCTGACAATTCAAATTCCTCGTCGAGATTTTCCACTTGTTGCGTAATATTTAAAGTAATAGCCGCACGATTTTTGAATGTAAACTGGTAACCTGATCTGTATTGCATAGATTCCAGACCCATCGTTTCATTTCCCCAATGTGTCGCGCCGCGAATGAAGACGCCATGACTGAATAGTCTTGAACTTGCACCTTCAAACCAGGTATACTGTATGCGTGTGCCTACGCGTGTAAAATTTTCGCGGACCTCAAATCCCAAAACCGGATTGTAATCAATTCCCCTTCTGGAAAAACTCACCCCGTAGCTGAATCCCTTCTGTGTTCTTCGACTCATACTGATCCAGAACTTAGTCGGGTCGAGGCTCACGAGTTGATTTTCCTTGCCATTTTCGATGGTTTGTGCCCATCTCAACGACAGAAAGTCCTCCCCGAAGAGCCGGATATTGGCATCAAATCCAAAGGTCGTATTGTAGTTTCCTTTGAAGTCAGTTTGATTTGTCAGAATGAATCCTACATCAGAATTTTCATCAATGATCCTTCTCTTCACACGGAACACAGCGTGATTTTGTGAATGCACCGTGTCTATGGATTCTGTTTGCATGCTCAAAAAACCAACATCCCATGGTCCGCTGCGACCGACCACACGCACCCCGCCATAAATCCTGATTGGTGTCCCATCATAAATGCCAATGCGACGGCTGTAAAAAAGTCTGTCTGTCCGACCGAAATTATAATTGAAGATGCCCGCACGTTCCTGGAAGAAGAGTCTTTTCTCGGGGAAGAAGAGATTGAAGCGTGTCAGATTGACCTGTTGATCATCGGCCTCGACCTGTGCAAAATCTGTGTTTACACTGAGGTCGAGCGTCCAGTTATTTGTGATACCATATTTTAAGTCAAGGCCTGCTTCAAAAACCGGTTCTTGCTCTGGCACGTATTCTGTTTCATTGTCATTCAGCGTATTGGTAGACTCTAAGCCAGTGAGTACATATGGTGTGATATAAAAAGGCTTCTTCGCTTGGAGGCCATCCATCACATACTCCTGCATGAGTGAAGGTTTGTACGCGCTGAAGTCCCCGAAGTCAGGAGGAATGGCAGGGTGGATCTGAAATTCACTATTTCGGGCGATATATCTCATTACGGTAATGCCCATGATGACCTTCCCGTTTGCAAGTTGAAAAGGCAGCGTCGAAAATGGCACCCTGATTTCTGCATACCAGCCATTTTCGTCCTGACTGACCGCTGCATCCCAGAAATTATTCCAATTAAAATTTATCGGATTGCCGCCGACGGCGTCGTTTTCTACCGCTCCATCCTGCCTGAGTCCCGTTGGTGTGGTAAAAAACGTAAGGGCATTTTGTTTGTCGTTATATGAATCAACCGCAAATCCGAACCACTCCGTAGATGCCGTCTGCGCATCTCTTTTCTTTGAATTTGCCATAATTTCCTGCGCATCATCATCATACATGCGACCGGAGATATACAGATAGTCATCGTCAAATGCCAGGCGGATCTCAGTGCGTTGTGTAAGCTCTCCCTCGAAAGTGGGTGTGTGCATGACCATCGGGAGTGGCTCGATGGCAAGCCATTGCGGTTCGTCGACGATGCCATCCAGCGTAATGGGTGTCGTCAGCCTGGTTATCGACACAGGCTCGCCATTGGCAAATATGCCCGTCACGTTCACCCAAAAAAAGATTACACCCAGTATTATTTGCTTCATCAACAGGCTTGAATTTACAAATTGTGCGGATAACGATTATCTTGACGTGATGCTCCTTAAATCAATTGTTTCCGGCCTTATCATGACCATGTCTATTGCTGGAATTTCACAGGCGTCAGATTTTTTTGAAACCGACCTTGTCGAAATCGAAATTATCTTCCAGGATAACGGTTGGCAAGATACCCTGATAAGCCGCAAAAAACGTGATGATAAAAATGCTCTGATAGCCACTATTCATGTCGGTGGTGCACAGTATGAGGATGCGGAAGTGCGATTTAAAGGAAATAGCTCATTTCACGGGGCCCTCAAGCAGGGTTGGCAAAAATTTCCTTTGAGGATCAAAGTTTCTTCTGACAATCTCATTGCCGGACGGTATAATAAATTGCGTCTCGCAAACAACTACCGGGATCCGTCGGCAATCAGGGAGCTTTTGGCCTACAGGATCGCTGGCACATACATCCCCGTACCCAAGGTAGTCCCGGCATCAGTGACAATCAATGGGGTGTACGCCGGGCTATACACACTGACCGAGGGGATAGGCAAGGCAATGATGACCGATTATTTCTGTGATAACAAGGGAGTGCTCATTCAGTGTGAACCAAATTTTGCCGCAAATCAGATCGCGGGTTGCCCCAAAGGGGACTTTGCCAACCTTGAATACCTGGGCACCGAAGCGGCATGCTATGTGAGACTCTACGATATCGAAAAGGAGAAAACCTCAAAGTCACTCATCGCACTGATACAAAAGCTTGATCAGGATCAGCGGATTGATACCGTTCTGGACATCTATCAGACACTCTGGATGCATGCTATCAATAATGTCCTTGTCAATCTCGATAGCTATCTCGGGCTATTTTGCCACAATTACTTCGTCTACCAGGATCGACACGGCATATATCATCCGTTGATCTGGGATCTCAATCTTGCCTTTGGAGGCTTCGCACCGATCGCCCAGGGGGAATCACCTAATCCTATCAAGCTAAGCCCTCTTGCGCATGACAGGTTTCATAAAGGAAAAAGACCACTTATTCAGAAACTCACCGATGATATAGATAATGCGCACCTCTATTTCTGGATGATGAAGACTATTGCGGCAGATTGGATTACATCTGGAAAATATCTGGAAGTGGCAGCTCAACTACAGGACAGAATACGGCCCTTTGTGGAAAGGGAGAAAAATGGCCTTTACACCTTAAAGGATTTTGATCGCAGCATGACAGAAACCACTAAGCGCGAAAATCACAGATCCATCATCGGCATCGCTCAATTGATGGAACCCCGTGCCGAGTATTTAGTAAAACACGTGCTTCTCAACAAGAAGACACCAGTCGTAACAGATTGGTCCTCAGATATTGAAGGCCAGAATCTGCGCATTGAGTTGATGACAAGTGATGATGTCAATCAGATAAAACTGCGCTACAAGTCCGACGAATGTGGGAAATACCAGACAAAACTGATGCAACAATACGGACCTGAAAATTGGGAGTCAGACGTGCCGGTTGGCAGTTTGTTTTACTTCGTACTATCCTCAGAAACAGGCGCGTCACTTTTCCCTACACATGCTCCGTTGGAGGTATTCGGCGGGAGCTGATTTTTTACGATCACATTTTTTACAATCCTGTCACCCCGTTGTGGTTATAATCACATTGCCCTTAATTCCAATTACTTAACTATCTCACGAGACAGACCGCCACTCCTAAACTCCTTCACTCCTTGAATTCCTCCACTCCTAAACTCCTAAACTCCTCCACTCAAAAAGTAACCTGTTTCTCAATCGTTTTTCCATCGCGGATGACGACGACAGTGGTGGTATCGCCAGGATTAAAAGCACCAAGGGCTTTCATATAATCCTCCATACCTGTGATTTCGATATCTCCCATTTTGATGACAATGTCGCCCTTTTCAAGGCCAGCATTGGAAGCAGGCCGGTCTGACTTCATACCGTCAATCCGCATACCGGAATCGGTGTACAGGTAATCAGGCATGACACCCAATGTGACTTTAAAGTCTCTTGCCGATGGCTCGCTTTCATCAACAGTTTCTATATACGCCATCTTTTTCTTGCCAAGATTTTCAATCAGGGCGTTGATATATTCAACGACAGAGACGATGCCGCTATAATCTACAAGATTAGCATCATCGGAAGGCTTGTGATAATCTGAATGCTGTCCGGTAAAGAAATGCACAACTGGAATTTCAGCGAAGTAAAATGAAGTGTGGTCAGAGGCACCAACTCCACTTTCTGTTGTCACGGGTATCAAACCATCTACGTCGATCTCGTTGATGGCGTCCATCCACTCGGCAGCTGTTCCTACACCGTTGATGGCGATTTTCCGCTCTTCTTTGAGACGGCCTACCATGTCGAGATTGATCATATAGGTCACCTTGTCAAGATCGATGGTTGGGTTTTTTACGAAATAATTTGATCCCCACAATCCATGTTCTTCACCCGAAAAGGCCATAATCAGGAAATTGGCGTGCTTGTATTTGGTCGCGCAGATTTCTGCAAGTTGAATGATTGCTGCGACGCCAGATGCATTGTCATCGGCACCGTTGTGAATCTCCGGCTCTCCGTCGTGCAATGACCCAAAAAATTTGCCGTATCCCAGGTGGTCGTAATGTGCTCCGATTACGATCGTATTCTTCTTGCCATGATCTATATAGCCGATGACATTGCGTGCATTGATCGTATTGTCAGTTGAATCTGAAAATTCCATGCCATGAGGATTCTCCTGAGCTACCGAGAATGGTTGAAAATACGTGCCATCAACACCACCTGGTTCTATCCCAATGGCAATAAATCGTGACTTGATATACTCGGATGCCAGCAATTCCCCGCGTTCGCCAGTGGCACGACCTTCGAGTGCATCAGAAGCCAAAAACCTGACATCTGCCTCAATTTCACGGTACATTTTAGTGTCTGAATGATCGTACTTCTTAGACTGTGCTGAGATAGTCAGCGAAAAACAGATGGATATGCAAAACAAAGTGAAAATTCTCATTGTGGTATTTTTTTGACTTTAAACAACATTTTGATTGTGAATGCGCCGGTATCTTAGCGCGACAAAAATACATACTGAAATGCAGATTCTTATACTGACAATGATCATGTTGTTTATTGATGTTGAAACTCCGGTTACAGTTGCTCATGATGGTGCACAAATCGGAACAGAGCAAACCACAATTGTTGCCGCTGACGCGCTGGCCAATGATACATTGATTAACCCTGAGGAAGTGCACTTTCGAAATATGCGGATGCTGACCAATGGAGGCGACAATGCAGAGGCGTACTGGAGTTTTGATAACAAGAAACTGATCTTTCAGGCCAATGTAGATAAGTGGAATACGTCTTGTGATCAGATATTTGTTTACGAATTTGGAGTGACGGATGCGATCAGCAATACACCAGCCATGCTGAGTACAGGAAAGGGCAGGACCACGTGCAGCTACTTTATGCCTGGCAATGATAGGATCATTTATGCCAGTACGCATCACAACAATCCAGATTGCCCTCCCGTTCCGGAGCCGCGTGCCGATCACAAATACGTCTGGCCAGTGTATGCGGATTATGATCTGTTTGTTGCCGATCTGGACGGAAATATTGTGGCTCAACTCACTGATGAACCGGGATATGATGCGGAAGCGACGGTTTCACCAAAAGGGGACAAGATTGTCTTTACATCGACACGGACTGGAGATCTCGAGTTGTTTACGATGGATATAGACGGGAGCAATGTCAGGCAGGTCACGGATCAGCTGGGCTATGACGGTGGTGCATTTTTCTCACCGGACGGGACCAAGCTATTATTCAGATCCTCGAGACCTACGACGGATGAGGAGATTAAGGAATATACAGACCTGCTGGCTATAGGACTCGTGCAGCCAACTGAAATGGAGCTCTATACCTGTAATGTAGACGGCAGTGATCTGAAGAAAATAACGAATTTGGGTAACGCAAACTGGGCCCCATTCTATCATCCGTCTGGTGAGAAAATTTTGTTTTCGTCTAATCACCAGAGCGAAAGAGGCTTCCCATTCAATTTATACATGATCAATACTGATGGCTCCGGTCTCGAGCAAATCACGTATGACAAGGTATTTGCTTCATTTCCGATGTTTTCTTACGACGGGAAGCAACTTGTCTTCGCTTCCAACCGCAACAATGGCGGAACGCGGTCGACCAATTTGTTTTTAGTAGACTGGGTAGATTAATGGAAAAGCAAGCACCAGTGAAAGTCAACCAGAAAAGATGGTTAAAGAACATGGGCTTTGGGGCCATAATATTCTTTTCGATCAAAGGACTGATCTGGGTTGGTGTATTTTTTGGATTGTTTAAGTTTGTGGGCTGCTGATATACAGCTTATGCCCAAGTACGTCGCACTTCTTCTCCCAGCACTCTATGCCATCCTTGGTGGCATCATGTGGTATATGTATGGCTCGGGGCTTATAGTCGTGGGATTATGGTTGCTTTTGCAGTTTGCCTTGATATTTATCTACAAGTGGCTGATAGCGGATCTTGATCTCGGTCTCATGCTCAAGTTTCATCTCATTTTTACGGGTGTGGGTATGCTGATCTTGTTTTATGTATTGATGCCCGCAAGCAAGGGTGATCAGGGACGACTTGTCCTGGAGCTCGGATTGATGGTATTCGGGACCTTCAGTTGTGCAGTAGGGGTGTTCAGCCTGCTTTATATGATCATACGAAAATTGATAAGGGATTGATCTCAATCCGGCTTAATAACATAGCCAGAACTGGTATACTGAAGTGGAAGATATAAGAGTTACGTAAGGCTGATTAGATCTTAAAGTCGGGTAACCTCCGAGTCTTCCCAACTTTAAGAAAATATTAAATGGCAAATGAACGTCAAAACATTTTAAACGTTGTTGTTATATTAGACGTTCTACAAGAGAGCAGATGAAGATTACGTTAAGACGTATAGATGAAGAGACCCACATATAAGAATCTGTTATATATCATTCTTGCAATGTCTTTGCCCCTGCAGAGTATTGCACAGATTCCGTTTGTATGTGATGGGCGCTTTTTTATGACCCAGGTTTTTCAGACGACTTCTGCGCTCGTGGAGGTGGATATAGACCCTATGACTCAGGAGGTCGTGTTTAATACGATCGAGGGGGATTTGGGTGTTGTCATCAATGCAATCGGATATCGTTCAGAGGAAAATTTAATATATGGTGTGGAACCGAGAGAGCACTTCCTGTTCCAGTTAGATGCTTTGGGTACGTTGAGGAATCTGGGGAGACTGGATCTTACTCCGGGATTTTTCTACCTGGGCGCAGATATCACACCAGACGGAAAGTTTCTGGTACTGATAGGATCGACTGATGTCGATGGTCTTCCTGTTGATGTAGAGATGGCATACGTGGATCTCGAAGACCCGGGTTACGCTGTCAATCGCATCAAATTGAAAGGACAGCTTGTCAACATGCTTGACATCGCATTTGATCCCACAGATGATCAGTTGTATGCATTCGATTCCGGTGGGAACAGATTGGTAAAAATCCTTGCTGATGGTACGGTCGTCGCTCCTTATGCCCCATCGCCACTTCTTGAAAATGCGGGCTCCGTGTTTTTTGATGTCTTTGGTGATTTATTCTCCTACGGAAGTCCAGTGGGGGCGCAAGGTGTTCAGAATACTCTTTACGCCGTCAATAAAAACACGGGTGTGTTTAAGATTCTTACCACAGGAGCAAAGGCGAGAGCGACTGATGCTTGTTCGTGTCCTTACTCAGTGGAGGTGCG
>QMOR01000083.1 GCA_003648285.1 Bacteroidota bacterium | reverse complement strand
GCAGATGCCACTGCCGATGATATCCGTAAGGTGTGTCAGAAATGGCTGACAGAGGGGAAATTCACATTGATATGTACACCATTTCCCGAGTACTCTACAACTCCTTCGACTGTGGATCGCACGAGGATACCGGAGCTGACTGAAACCAAGCCAAGTGAGTTTCCGACACTTGAAAGAGGTAAGCTCAAGAATGGGATGCATGTCGTTTTTGCGAAGAGAGAGGGGGTGCCTACCGTAGTCATGAATATGCTGTTTGATGCAGGTTATGCATCTGACTATGGCAATACCGCAGGAAGAGCTGCCCTTGCGATGGGGATGCTGGACGAAGGAACGAAGAATATGTCTTCACTAGAGATCAATGAACAACTACAGTTGCTGGGGGCGTCTCTCGGAAGTGGCTCCAGTCTTGACAACTCATCAGTCAGTATGACGACGTTGAAGCCTACTTTTGACGCGAGCCTTGATCTGTACGCCGATGTGATCATGCATCCTGCGTTTCCCGAAAATGAATTTGAAAGACTTCGGGATCAGCAAATTGCGGGCATTCAACGTGAGAAAGCAACGCCAATTCAGATGGCATTACGGGTCATGCCCATGTTCCTCTATGGTGAAGACCATGCGTATGGCCTGCCTTTGACCGGATCAGGTTATGAGGAAACTGTTGAGCAGCTCACACGTGAGGATCTTGTTGGTTTTTACGAGGATTGGATACGCCCTAATAATGCCACACTCATCGTTGTGGGCGAGTTTGAAATGGATGAGTTAATGGAGAAGCTTGAAGCACGCTTTAGTGAATGGGGCAAGGGCACAGTCCCCACAAAGACGATTGCGACTGTCGATGTGAAGGAAGGCAATACCCTTTACCTCCTCGATCGTCCGGAGTCGCAACAATCTATTATCATCGCGGGCTACCTGACTGAACCATACGGTGCGGTTTCGGAGGTCGGGATGGACGCCATGAACAACGTGCTAGGTGGAAGCTTCATTTCCAGGCTCAATATGAATCTGCGGGAGGACAAACATTGGGCATATGGAGCAGGCACCTTCATTCCAAATGCAAAAGGCCAGCGCCCATACCTGGCGTACGCTCCTGTGCAAACGGACAAGACAAAAGAGTCAGTCGAGGAGATTCGCAAGGAATACAATCTGTTTGTAGGCGACAAGCCGATTACAGAAGAAGAGTTTGAGAAAGATCAGAGTAATTCGATCATGCAGTTGCCGGGGAGCTGGGAGACCAATTCTGCAGTAGCCGGTTCCATCGCAGAGATTGTGACATACGGTTTGAGTGATGATTATTTCAAAAAGTATGATCAGATCGTGAGAGATTTGACTCTTGACGATGTGCATGAGTTGAGCCAGGAGCTCGTCAAGCCAGGTGAGTTAAACTGGTTTATCGTAGGGGACAAGTCAAAGATACTACCCGGTCTTCAGGAGCTGGGCTTTAAAGAGATTATACTGGTGGATGGCGATGGCAATGAGCTGGAGAGAATTAAGACAGTAATAAGACCGTAAGTATAAGCACAAAAAAAAGCCCCTTCTTTAAGGGGCTGTTACCAGACTATTATGAAAAAACTCTCAAAAAGTTTTCAGTTTTATCGAATTACATATCTAATATAGGTGCAAGTCAGCGCATAAACCAGTCTATTTCAACGGGTTAGCTGTTTGATGCAGTATATGGACCTATTTGCGCCATAAAGCCACTTATATGGTCAGTTTTGCGTGATTTCATGAATTATCCGTTGAGATTCCCATCTGATCGAAAGAATGGTACATCCAGTCGATAAAGCCATGTGACATGCGTCGTTTAAGTGGCATATATCGTTTTATCAGTGTCCGAAGACTCTTTTTAGGATCGCAATTCCTGTAAAGGCCATTAAGTAACTCTAATAGCACGTTATGAAAAACTACCTCGGCGTCTGTACTTGTACACACGACAAGTTTTACGATTACATCGATGCCCCTGCGATCAGCCATCAACTTCAAGTTCTCATCGTCACTTTAAAATGGAATGTTGATGTCAGGTGAGCCTCTGTCAATCAGGACCCTTATTGTAGATGAGGATGAAGCTGTAATTAAACAAATCACCGATGTCCTTTCAGGATACAAAGAGTTTGACTGGATAGAGACATGCGCATCTGGAATAGAAGCGATTGAGCGTATACAAGGGCAACATCCCAATCTCGTGTTTCTGGAGACGGAATTGGTGGATATGACCGGTTTCGACCTGATGCAACGTATTTTTCCGGTAAGCACTCCACAATTTGTGTTCGTTACAAAAAGTAAACACTTTGCTGTTAAAGCATTCGAGTATTTCGCATTTGATTATCTCGTCAAACCGTTCACACCTGAGAGGTTGCATTTGACACTCATGAAGGTAAAGGAGGATTTCTACAATAAATCAGGTGAACAATTACAAGAAAAACTCAACGCTTTATTTCGCTATGTGAGTGAATCACAACCTGCGATACCTGAAAAGTCCACAGCTAACGGATCAAGTCTTTTACCCGTGAAAATGGGTGGCAGGATTTATTTTATCCGGGAGGAGGATGTACAATACATAGTGGCTTCAGGCTATTATATTGAAATATATGCCAACGGGAAAAAGCACCTTCTGAGACAATCATTGAGAGGTATCATACAGAGGTTGGACGAGAAAAAATTTCTGCGAATTCATCGTTCAGTAATCATAAGCTTGAAATACTTAAAGGAAATAACACGCCAGGGAGCGAGTGATTTTAATGCGAAAATGGATGACGGTGCGAGCTTTAAGATTTCAAAATCCTATAAAGGGAATGTTTTCGAACAAATTGGAATTCGGTCCTGATTCACACAATAGTGATTCCTTTTTCCTGTCAAATGCAATATGCTTGAATACAGTGAAATGTATATGTCAATTAAATATATACAATAATAACTTATATTAAATTTGCAAATACGTCGCGCATACCATATATTGGATAACCCTTTGAGAGGGTAGTAAAACTTCGTTCTTTGTCAGCTTTTTCTTTGTTTATGTCATAGGTTTCTAGCCACTTCGGTGACGACGGTTGGGAGGTTGATTCGTCAACCTAACAGACGCAAAGTTCCGGTCAGATTTTCGGATTTGATCAGACCAAATCCTCGGATTGGGTTGAGTTTTGGAAATCATACTGAGGTCCCTTTTTTAGGAAAGGGAACTAGCCGCAGGAATTGGTATCAAACGTAAAAAGAGAAAGATGTGAAAAACGGAATGGGTCGAATCGGAATTTCTTCGGAAGTATCGGTGAGATTCGCGCACATGGACAAGAGCACTGAATGTACAGCGTGCAAAGAGGTGGGAAAAGAAATGTGCAGTGCCGGAGTCACTGGTGAAATGAGAATTGGAGACTCACGTCGAAGGTTCATGTTGGAAACAACCATTAACCATCCTGAGATAAAGGCGCAAAGAAACAGGGACTGAAACAGCAATGCTTCAGCCCCTTTTCTGTTTTATAGATATACCAGATTTACTCAATAAGTAATCTTAGCGTACTCAATGTATTTGAGGCGGGGTCTTGTATAACTATCATGAGCATTTCTGAATGCCGCCCTTTTGTGTCAATTTCAATTGTATTTTTTCCCTGAACCAGATTTGTTTCCCATCTCGCAATTGACTTGCCGGTAATATCAATAAGACGTATGACAATTAACTTTAAGTCCGTGCGCTCATTGTCAAATTGGAGATAGACAGGTGCACCGGATGCTATTGGATTTGGAAATAGCTTTAAATCATTCAGTCCACGAATTGGATCTGTAGTCGCGGTAGTAACAAAGAAGTTAAATTCTGCTACGCAATCTGCAAGGTCAGTGACAGTGACCGAATATCCGCCAACTTCAAGATCAGAAATACTTCGGGTCGTATCGCCAGTGCTCCATAAATAACGATAGGGTTGGAGTCCACCTCCGATCTGGATATTGATAGACCCCGATTGCCCCCCTGTATCGGGCACAATGACCGTCTGTTGTAAAAACATACTTGGTATCGATGTCACCTGCATCACAAAAATACTATCACAGACCTGGCTCGCCGCCACAGTATCAGAGTATATGCCGCTTTCTGTCAACACTTCACCTCGGAAGTCCACCGATTCTCCAGGGCAGAGAATAACGCTTTGCTCAGTTAAAATTTCAGTGGTTACAAATAAGGTGAGATTGACCGTACTGTCACATCCTTTAGAGTTGGTCAAAGTATCCGAATAGAATCCAGTCTCATTATAAACATTTGAACCAACCACAACAGAGTCCCCTTCACAAATGATGAGGTCGAGATTAGTGCCTGACTTTGAGCGAACAAATAATTGCACATTGACAATACTGTCACATCCGTTTGCCGTAGCATTTTCAATGATACTCGTATAGCTACCGGTGACAAAATACTTGTCATCGCCAACCTTGAGGGTATCGCCAAAGCAAATAAACGACGTTGTATCTTTTTCTGAATTATCGAGGACTTCAATTGGAAACGAACCCGTTGTCGTTCCTCTGCATTGCCCATCCCGGAATACAGGAAATGTGAAAAATCCTCCCTCGTCCAGGGCGACAACAAGGTCAAATTCTCCTTCAGTTGACACAAATTCATCCTGCAATACGTCATCAATTGCGTACTGACCTCTGAAGGGCGGAGTGCCTTGAAAACTAAAGTGCAACGTGACATCTTTACCGGCACATACGATATCGTCGACCTGTGACATTTGTGCACTCGGAGTCGTCCTTATGACTACAGTAAATGTTTCAGGCGGAGATTCACAGCCCAGACCTTTCGCGATTACGGTGTATGTAGCCGACGCAGGTTCAGAGCCAAAATTAAAGAGCTCTTGCATTAACAACGGGCCAGTACCATCTTCAGCGCCGACGACATTGCCAAATGTTTCTACTGTCCAAACGTAGAGCACCGGCGGTTCAACATTGGAATCAAGCGCACGTATGATAGTATCACCGCTACATATCGTGAAGTTTGGTATCGGAGTCACATGAGGATTGATACAGCACTTTAATATCGCATCAAATACTTTCGGACCATCGTACTGACATGATTGATTGATAATCGAGCCAATTTCACCATCAGCAAATGATTTTACCGTCACGTGGCAATCGAGATCAGTGAGACAGGCTGATTTGGTAGTAAGTGTGAAACAGACCTTCCAGGCCGAGTCATCGTTGAGGCACGTCGTGATGTCCCCCGTCGTCTGGTTTGGATTATCATTTGGGGGTGGGTCGCCTTGGTTTGTAAAATACCAACCAGGTGGAAGCCCCTGACCGCCCTCATATCCTTGTGATGGATTTGTAAAATTATAATTCACGTCGCCTAGATTCTTCCATTCCCATACACCATCGGCGATAGGAGTGAGCAGAGTATCAATCTGCTTTGGTTTCCCATTGACCAGGAAATTGTCAGGATCCCAACCCGGACCAAAACTCGGTTGTACACCTTGCAGTCCATTGCAATCCAACTTGTCCCAGACGGGTATTTCATAGCAAAACTGCACATCTTCACCAGGCAGAAAAGGACCTGTAAGCGCAGATCCTTGTGATGTGCTGGTGGCATAGAGCAAAGGTGCATTGTTGCAGAAATTCAGATCAATGACTGTCGCACAGAGCATAAAGTCACCGGTTAAGCCCTGCACATCCGCGACTGCAATGAAATAGGTAGTGTCAGGTTGTACATCAATATTTACAATGTGCGTGAGCCCGTTTTCACCCACTTCACAGTTTAATTTCAAAAAATTCTGACAGTCCAAAGTCTGCATGACTGCGACCTGTGGACTATTGAAATCATTGGACGAGACCGTTATGCTGAGTTGCTCCGCATCGGAATCCGTCACTATCTTGAACCACGTCGTAGGTTTTCCAAAGAAATTGTGACAGCCAGGTATCGTTGAAGGACCAAATGCCGAACCGCGATTACATGAATTGGTGCAGAGCATAGGATCATTTGTACCCACATTTAAAGTTGCTGTGCTAATCTCATTGAGAAAGCAAGTAGAATTTTCTACACAAGGCACGGTATCCTGATTGAGCTCAAAAAGCCAGACATTATTTCCATCAGGTGGTGAAGCGGGGAGGTTATTGCCTCTGGAAGGCGATGTGCCCACGTACCATGGAACATCATCAACCGTAACAGCAATCGCGTTTAATACATCATTAGCTGTGCCACCATAGTTCATGGCCTGTTCGATATCTCCGTCCTGATCAATAAATAAAACCCAGGCATCTTCAGCACCTTTATTCCCATTCAAATGACCATCGGTAGAGCGGGTTATCGCCGTAACAGTCACTAATCCATTCGACAACAATTCGCCTCTCAAGCCAATATCTGTATCAGAACCACCATATGTTTTTTCCCAGAGGATATTTCCGTCTGCATCAAGTTTTACGATCCAGAGATCAGACTTTCCAAGGGATACTGTTTTGTCCCCGTCAAATGACTCAGATTCACCAATGACAAGAAACGACCCATCATCCAAAGGCACAATATCATTTGCCTGATCATCGTCTGATCCGCCGTATGTCTTTGCCCATACGATATTCCCATCAATGTCAAGGCGTACTATCCAGTAGTCAAACCCACCTTTGTTGCCAATGACCTGGCCATCTGTCGAATTAGAAGATCCCGCAATGATAAAACCGCCGGAAATCCGGCGAATGCGCATAGGGATGTCGGCATCTGTGCCACCATAAAAATTAGCCCACGATACTGCACCGGAATTGTTGACCCGTGCAACCCAGTAATCAAAATTACCATTGTTAATCGCACCCTCAAGTTCTGGCGAAGTAGATTGTACGAGGAGAGCATATCCATCTGAAAGTGCCTGCATGTCGATGCCCTGTTCTCCAAGCTCACCGGCATACACTCTGGAGGACAATTGATTGCCATTGATATCTGTAGTCATTAACCATGCACCGATGACACCCGGGTTGTTGCCTACATCACCACCATCAGATCTGGTTGTACCGAAAGCAGCTATCCCGCCATCGGCATTGTGTTGGATCGCGAAGAGGTCATCATTGTGAAATCCCCCATAAGTCTTGCTCCAGACTGTATCTCCTGAGGGCGTCAATTGGACAATCCAAAAGTCAGTTCCCCCCTGATTTGAAGGCACCCAAAGATCACTGGAATAGGAGCTCGCGCCTATTGCAAAAAATCCTTCTTCTGAAATATCGATTGCGTTGCCAAAGTCGTGCGCATTCCCACCAATCGTTTCAGAGCGCTGAACAGCATATTGACCTGACAAGGGCATTGAAGCCATCATTGCAAAAGCTGTAATCGTAAAGAACTTCAGGCAAGTCTTTTTGGTCTGTGTGATCATACCATTGTTATTATCTACGTCAAAGCAAAATAAAAAATAGGCGAAATACATGCTAAAAGCAAGTCCATGCTCAACAGTCAGGTAAGGCAAATTCCCTTGTCTGGTGTGGGAAATTTACACTAGCTTGGCCCTATGCACAGAAGATTTCTCCTACTTTTCCTTTGTTGTTCAGCATTTTACATGCAAACAATGAGCCAAGATATCATCCAGCTCACTGCGTTTACCGAGGGTTTTACACTTCCGGTCGATATCGTTCACTCAGGAGATGATCGTCTTTTTGTCGTCGAGAAGCGAGGAATTGTGAAAATAGTGGATACCACTGGCCAAAAACTGGAGGATCCATTTCTTGATATCACCGACCGTGTGTCCGGTAGTGCAAGCGAAAGAGGGCTGTTGGGCATGTGTTTTCACCCGGATTATACAAACACCGGATACTTTTTCGTGAACTATACCAGAACAAGTGATGGAAGTACCGTCATTGCCAGGTACTCGGTCGATTCTACTGATGCTGACAAGGGAGATCCTAATTCGGAGAAAGTCCTGCTCGTCGTGGGCCAGCCATATGAAAATCACAATGCTGGTGATCTGGAATTTGGACCAGATGGCTACCTGTATATTGGATTTGGTGATGGGGGTAGTGGAAATGATCCTCAAAACAGGTCTCAGAATCGCCAGGAACTACTGGGGAAAATGCTGAGAATCGACGTTGATCATGGAGATCCGTACGCCATACCAGCCGACAATCCATTTGCTGAAGATGATTTCACCCTGGATGAAATTTGGGCTTTGGGCCTGAGGAATCCATGGAGATACAGTTTCGACAGAGAAACCGGCGACCTGTATATCGCTGATGTAGGGCAAAGCGACTGGGAGGAGGTAAATCTTCAGAAAGCGATGTCACCCGGCGGTCAAAACTATGGATGGCGATGTTATCAGGGTGATGCTGAGCACAATACCTCAGGATGTGAAGAGGAGGGCACGTACACGTTTCCAATCTATGCTTATCCACATGAGGGGTTCAATTGCTCGGGGTCAATCACAGGTGGCTATATGTATCGGGGAGCTGCAAATCCCGATTTGTATGGCAAGTACATTTTTACGGATTATTGTACAGGAAAATTTCGCAGCTGGTCATCCCTGGATTCGGTGGTTGAGATTATTCTTGAGGGTGAGGAGCGGTCATTTACAACATTTGGTGAAGATTCTGCCGGAGAATTGTATGTCGCTGCAGCGACGGGGGATATTTTTAAAATTGAGCAAACCCTTACTGCGACGAAAGAATCAATCGTTGTGGATAAATTGATTTTGTACCCCAATCCGGCAAGTGACAAGGTCTTTTTTAAACGGCAATTTGAATCCAGTGATGAAGTACTTGAAATAACTGTATTTAATACGCTAGGTATTAGTGTTTTAAGTGAGTCAATTTCAACTACTGATGGGTTGAATATTTCTTCCCTTATGACTGGGGTATATTGGATAAAGATCGTTGATGGAGGGGTCGAGTATTTGGCCAAATTAGTTGTAAATTAACACGAAATTCATGCTCACGAAGCTTATCTATGTACCAGATAATCATCGATGCTTTTTTAAGACCAATTATTTTACACGACTAACTTGAACGTTCTATGAAGAATATGCTCATCGTTTTAGTTGTGGCACTCGCTACAGCTTGCATGCTCCCTAACGATGTATCAGCTCAGACAAGTAGCATTCTCAGGGTGGACACAGAAAGAGTCCCTTGGCCGGTAGATTCACTGGGGAACAAGGGACGAAATGTGATAAAATGGAATCTGACTCCTTTTCTTTTGTGGGACAAAGCAAATTTCAATTTTTCCTACGAACGTATTTTGCGCTCACATAGCTCAGTTTCCGTAAATGCGGGATATTTTCGTTTACCTGAGTTTGCGAGTTTGAATTTAGATTCTGTAGATGTTACAAATGACAAATCAAGAAATGGGTTTTCGGTTGCATTCGACTACCGCAGGTACTTTGCTAAAAGAAACACGAGATGGGCTCCGGATGGCGCGTACTGGGGCGTGTGGACCTCTTATCATCAGACCTATTTTGATAACGAGCTCAATGCGTTAAATAGCAATGGCGACTATATAAATGTGAAGACAAAAGGTAAGTTTGGGATTTATGCGATAGGGGCTGAATTTGGGTATCAGTTTTTGATAGGTGAACATTTTACAATAGATCTCGTCCTGGTTGGAGCTGGCTTTGCCCGATATTCATTTAGTGTTTCGCTTGAGTCCGATGGAGAAATAGGAGAGACCGAGATTCTGGATCGGATCATAGAGAAATTAGTAGAGAAAATACCCGGATTTGATGAACTGATAGATACGGGAGAGCTTGACGGAAGTGGCAAACTAAATACATCTGCTATCGGGCTGAGGTTTATGCTTCAGATCGGATATCGGTTTTAAGAGCAACTACACTCTATAATGACAATTCACAAAAGAATGCATTACGCCCTGATAGTCACTTTTGCCCTTGTCCTATCATCTTCTGCGATATCTCAAGATGTCTATTTTCCACCTCGTGGTATGGAATGGGAGACAAGGAGTCCCGAGTCCTTAGGGCTAAACGTCGCATTAGTAGACAGTGCAGTGCAATTTGCTTTGGCCCATGAGTATTCCGGTGCCAGGGATTTGCGGTTGGCGATTCTGAAAGGATTTGAGCGTGAACCGTATCACAAGATCCTCGGGCCAACAAGAAAGCGCGGTGGACCGGCAGGGATGATTCTGAAGGATGGCTTCATTGTTGCCAAATGGGGTGACATAGATCGAGTGGATATGACATTCAGTGTGACAAAAAGCTACTTGTCAACCATCGCGGGTCTGGCTATGGACAAGGGGTTGATTGATAATATGGATGAATTGACTGGAGATTATGTCTGGGATGGCACCTTTCAGGGCGAGCATAATGGAAAGATCACATGGGATCATCTCCTTACCCAATCATCTGACTGGAGTGGTGAATTATTCGGGACTAAAGACTGGGCGGACCGCCCACCCGCAGAAGGCGGAATAGATGACTGGAAGTATCGCGAGTTGCAGGAGCCAGGGACAGTTTTTGAGTATAATGATGTGCGGGTCAATGTCCTTGCATATGCGCTTCTGCAGGTTTGGCGAAAGCCCCTCCCCGTGGTCCTGAAGGAATACGTAATGCATCCGATTGGTGCTTCTACCACCTGGCGCTGGTATGGATATGAAAATTCATGGGTCAATGTAGACGGCATAAAAATGCAATCTGTAAGTGGTGGAGGACACTCTGGTGGTGGCATCTTTATAAGCGCCCGGGATCATGCGCGATATGGTTTGCTATTTCTGAACAATGGCAAATGGCAAGACGATCGCATTATTTCTGAAGAGTGGATAGATGCAATTCAGCAAGGCTCATCTGCAGCTGAGGGCTATGGCTACATGTGGTGGCTTAACCATGGAAGGCGTG
>QMOR01000082.1 GCA_003648285.1 Bacteroidota bacterium | reverse complement strand
CCTTCGTTTTACTATACGGGAATTGAAGAAGTGGGAGGTCAGCCCGTCGCACCGAACCTTAACCTGGACTACACGAAATCTCTGCACACTGTCGTAGGGTACGAGGTGCGTTTTAGCAACGTTCTGAGAATTAACATCGAGGCGTATTATCAATATCTGTATGATGTGCCGGTCCAAAGGGATATCACTAAGACAGGGTCAATGATAAATGTCCGCGATATTTGGGATGCTGTAAATTCCGGTGCCGCTGTGAATGGTGGGAATGGTCGCAATATTGGAATTGACTTTACTGTGGAAAAGAACTACAGCCATAATTATTATTTACTGTTTACCGGGTCCATATTTGATTCTAAATATTCAACTCTGGCTGGAGATTGGTATGATACAAGGTTCAGCAGTAAGTACCATGGCAATTTTCTAGCTGGCAAGGAGTGGCATGTGGGAAAGACGGGGGATAAGACCTTCGGTCTCGACTTGAAGTTTGTTTTGAATGGAGGAGAAAGGACGACACCGATCGATCTTCAGGCGTCAATCATGGAGGGTGAAACAGTTCGCTACGAAGACCGCGTATACAGCGAATCGGTCGGTACGTATTACAGGATAGATATAGGGGTGCGATACAAGGTCAACAGGCCCAAATTTTCACAAACAATTTCTTTAGACATCCAGAATGTGACAAATCATCTGAATATTCAAAGTGACTTCTACAATGCTAATACAGGCGCTGTGGATTATTACTATCAGACTGGATTATTTCCGGTGTTGAATTATAGGGTGGAGTTTTAACTTATCCCCCGGTCCCTTCTCTTTGCAATAGAAGGGGCTGGGGAATGAGTTATTACTCTAAAAGGTGCGGATGCTCATTTACGAAATCTGTCCACACCTTGCGACGCTGAATAAAAAATATTCGCCTTCCGAAGGCCGTCTTTTCGGTGAATTTAAATGTGGTAATGTGCAGGACCAGTAAGTCTCTTTCTTTGACTTCCTTCAGACTCTCGTAATTGTACCTATACGTCTTAAAGTAATTGGTAACGTAAAAGGCGTCTTCCGCCATTTCTACTCTTTTTAAGTCCATCAATGTGAACCATAATATTGCAAGACCGGATAGGAAGAAAAGCAGCACACCCAGCTTAATCAGAATATGTGCGGAGACCGCCCCCATGCCGTCCATGAAAACAATAAACATCATGAGAACCCCAAAGAATGCAATCCACACGGTAGGGAGAAAGATCTTGTAGAACAGCGTCCAGGATGATGAAACTCTAATTTCCTCCATTTTCTTTTGCCTGATTTTTTTCGACGCGTTTGGCAATAACAATGCCGGCTTCAAACAAGAGGTAAAGTGGTAACCCAATCAGAAATTGGGTAATGACATCGGGTGGGGTAATAATTGCCGACAGAATAAGTATAATGACCACAGCGTGCTTGCGATACTGCTTCATGGTGGCAGATGTGACGAGTCCCACCTTCGCCAAAAAATAGATAACAATCGGTAGTTCGAAAATAATACCGGTTGGAATAGTAAACATTGTCATCGAATTTACCAGCGATGTAAGCGTTGTTGTATTCAGGATATCAGGACTCACAGAATAGCTTGATAGGAAGGTCACGGCAAATGGCGCTATGACAAAATACCCAAAGAGGATACCGCTCAAAAATAGTGTGCTACTGATAAAGACGACTCCTTTAGCTGCTTTTTGTTCAGTAGAATAAAGCCCTGGTTTTACAAATTTCCAGAACTCATAAAAGATATACGGAAATGCAACAATTATTCCGAGCCAGATTGAAACCTTGATGTGGCTCAGAAACTGTTCGGAGATATCTCGCGTGATGATTTCAAGTCCTTCCGGATAGAAGCAAATAGTATCAGAAATATCACAAAACCAACGGTAAGTGATAAAGGTTTGCTTGGTAGGGCCAAGAAGCAGGTCGTCAAAAATAAAACTCTTGAACGCGAAAGCAGTGACACCAATTACTAAAACAGAACTCAGAGCACGAATAATATGCCATCTCAATGCTTCGAGATGCTCCAAAAACGACATTTCGTCCGGATTCTTGTTTGTATCAATCTCAGGCACAGGTTCAGCACCGGTCGACCGGGCAACTGATGTCTTGGTCATACATCAAAGATAGACACTCAAATAGGATTTCTGAGGCATTTGTAGATGCACTTTTCCTTTTCATAGAAAAGGACTGAGTATTCTGAACTCTTTCCGGCAATAATGTGTCTTGGAGATTGGTATCGTTTTTTTCCGTTTACCTTTGCTGACCGCAAGGATTATGTGGATACTTATAGGGTACATACTAGTATTTGTCGTGAGCATGGCTGCTCTCGTGAAGGCCTCTGATTGGTTTGTGAGTGGTGCAGAGGTTGTGGGTCGTTCAGCAGGTATATCTCCTTTTGTTATTGGTGTGACACTCGTGGCATTCGGGACGTCTTTACCTGAATTGGCAGCGAGCATCGCAGCAGTTTTTTCAGGCAGTTCGGAGATTGTCATCGGCAATGTGGTCGGATCCAATATCACGAATATTCTCCTTGTTCTTGGCTTGAGCGCTGTGATCGGGAAGGAGATCATTATGGACAAGAGCACGACCGACAGCAAGGTTTTAATGCTTCTGGCATCAGCCTTCCTCTTATATTTTACTTTACAGGACGGAAGGCTCGATTTGTTTGAGACACTCTTGTTTCTTGCAGGAATGGTCTTGTTCCTCGTCAGTTCAATTAGGGGAAAAAGCAGCAGGACAAGTGATAACGCCAAAGCTTCAATGCGGAGCTATCTGATGATGATCGGTGGAGCTGTGATTGTGTATGCAGGAGCACATTTTACAATCATGTCCCTCGAGTATATCTCAGAATACATGGGGGTGAGTAATGAGCTGATTGCCCTGACTGGTGTTGCTCTTGGCACATCGCTTCCAGAGGTGGTCGTAAGTGTTACGGCTGTTCAGAAAGGCAAGTCTGATATCGCGATTGGGAATGTGCTTGGCTCAAATATCTTCAACACCTTCATCGTCATGGGAATACCCGGGTTGATCAGTTATTTCCAAAACCTGGGCACGGATGAATCATTGCTGACGATACCTGATAGTCTCATCCAACTGAGTTTGCCCTTTATGGTTGCAGTGACCATTTTATTTTGCTTCATGTTTGTCGAGTCAAAAATCAACCGTTCTGAAGGATGGATGCTGATCCTGCTATATGTGTTTTTTGTCTACATGATATTTCAGTATTAGTCTCGTTATTCGATAATTTTTTGCTTTCAGATCAGTGCATCATAGGGTAAATTGCATCATCCTGCAATTCATAAACCCACAGATATGCGACTCATACTGCTAGTATTCCTATTGGTGTCCGGTGCGACATCCTCTGCTCAGATTTACTCAGAATCCTTCACCGGCCAAAATGGCTACGGAATCATCGGCCCATGTGCTTCTGATCCGGAATCATGTGCCCTGGACTCTATCCCTTCACCAACAGGTTGGACCATAACAGGCGACGCCAGCCAGATGTTGGCAAATACAGACTGGTTCATTGTGGTCCTTGAAAGACTAGAGGCAAGAGACGTTGGTGCCGAGCTTTGCTACGAGTCGGCAGACATCATTATCGGTACATACGACTTTGTAGATATATCGATCGATATTTCTGAAGTAGGCGATCACGAGGCAAGTGATTATGTGGACGTCTACCTTATTGTCGATCACGATTCAATGTTTATTCCGGCCTGGATTGGTACAGACTCAATGCACACGATTGTGGGGGATGTCCCGGATGACGCAGATTGGGGCGATACTACGCTCACAAAGACGGGAGTTTCGGGTGATACACTCAGGTTTATCATTTGTGTGAGAAATAATTCAGGCACAGAGATCATCCGCATTGATAATATTCGCGTCGATGACGGCGATACGACCGGTGGTCCACCAGCTCCACCGGTATATATAAACGAATTGGACAGTGATCAGTCCGGACCTGATACTTTGGAGTTTGTGGAGTTGTCAGGACCGCCAAACCAGAGCCTGGATAGTTTCGTGCTTGTTCTGTTTAACGGGAATGGTGATGACTCGTATGCTGCATACGATCTTGATGGGCATGCACTTGACAATGCAGGGTTTTTCACAATATGCTTCGGAGCGAATACATCCTCATACTGCTCACTCAATGTGAGCGGTTCCTTACAGAACGGCACGGACGGAATCGGACTGTACTTCAACCTCGATGCGGAAGACTTTCCAGTTGGGACCCTGGTGCAAAGCAATGGACTGGCTGATGGCCTGCGGTATTCTACCGGCAATGACGGAATTGACGATGGGCTGTCTGTTCTCGACACCGATTCGGATTGTACAGGTGACGATTGCCAGGTAGATGAAAATGCCCTGGGTGGACAGACAACACATTCCATCCAACGCGGTAGTTGGTTTGTAGGTCCTCCGACCCCGGGATTTACGAATGAGAGTCCGCTTCCTGTGGAGCTCATCAATTTCAATGTGAAGTTGCACAATGATATAGTGCTGTTGGCATGGGAAACGGTTTGGGAGGTACACAACGCTTATTTTGTCATTGAGCACAGCGCAGATGGTCGTGTATTCACCCAGATTGGTATCAGGGATGGCGCTCATAGCAGCCGTGGATTGATCAGATATGATTTTCAACATCTGCTCAATCGGGAGGGTCGGCACTACTACCGGTTGAAACAGGTAGACGAAGACGGCGGCTTTGATTACTCACCATTGAGAGTGGTGACATATCAAGATGCGCAACTATCCGTATCACCAACATTGACAAATGACGTTGTTGATATTCGATGGCCTCAGGATGGAGTAGTTAATATTTACTTCTATTCGATGCAAGGCGCGCTGGCGTATTCTGAAAAAAATGTAAAAAATGGTCATCGACAGATTTCCATGCAATCCCTGACTCCCGGTGTGTATGTCATCGTGATTGAAAGTGAGAATCGACAGCAGTCATTTAAAGTACTTCGGTATTGAGTTGGATTCCCGGAGGACTTTTTCGATTGTGAACTTCGACTCTCAAACCCTTTTCCAAACCAACGAATACTATACCTTTGCGCACTTCGTATTATAGTATAGGAAATGTTTGATTTGAAGACAAAGATTGCAGAGCACTAGTATGAGAGTACTGAAATCAATTTTTTACATCGCTATTATTTTGTTCAATGTAAATCTGGCATCGGCACAGACTACAGATGGATTGCTCGCGTATTATTCCTTTGATAATTGCGATGCTGTTGATGAGCTTGGTAATGGGAATGAAGGGATGTTGAATGGTGGGGTGGCATGTGGTTGTGGTGCAGTCGGAAATGCGCTGTACTTTGATGGCATTGACGATTGGGTAGGTTTTGGAGTCACTGAAAACGATGTATTGTCCAAGGACTTTACCCTCAGCTTTTATATCGCCCCGGAAAATACAACGGGTACCGTGGATGTCATTGCGAGACGGAAGTTATGCCAACCTGATAGTGCCGCTGCCATTCGGTATGAGCCTGATACACGTACGCTTCGAGCCGAATTGAATGAGGGCATAAATGAACGGGCAGAAATCACCGCACGGCTCAATGAAGGTCAATGCTGGTACCATATTACATGGGTCAGGGCCGGACAGCAAATGCGGTTATATGTTGATGGTTTATTGGTGAGTTCTGAGGACTTCGATGACCAAATCAACGCCCGAAATTCTGGCAAATTATCCATATCCAATAGCCCTTGCCTCGCCAGTGGAGAGGTGAGGTATGCTGGAGCATTTGACGAATTTCGAGTATATGGGAGGGTCCTGAGTGCAGAGGAAATTTTAGGATTGTACATTCCGATTGACCAATTGATCACGGCAGATACTGTAGTGTTTTTGGGAGATGGTGTACAGATTGTATTATCCAATAGCTGTGCAAATGATTATTTATGGACACCGCTGGCAGGGGTTGATATGGTCGATGACCCTGAACCCGTTA
Source organism: Bacteroidota bacterium (assembly GCA_003648285.1). GTDB lineage: Bacteria > Bacteroidota > Bacteroidia > Chitinophagales > Saprospiraceae > B8-G4. The sequence goes on along the minus strand of QMOR01000082.1, from coordinate 4,817 downwards.
TTACGCCACCTGAATCAGCCACTTACGGATTGCTCATGGACTATGGCTTTTGCAAAGCGGTAGATACAATCAGAATTATTGTCGTGGACTCATCAGAACTTGACTGTAATGATGTGTTTTTACCAAATGCGTTCACGCCAAATCTTGATGGTCTCAATGATGATTTCGGTATGAGCAATGCGAATTTCTTTCTTGGAGAATTCCTGACCATGGATATTTATGATCGATGGGGAGCAAAGTTATTCACAGGAATGACGCCCTATGATACATGGAATGGTACGATAAATGGTGAGGATGCTTTGCCTGGCATCTATATCTATAAAGTCAGGTTCAGATGTGATAATGAGGATCGGATATCAACAGGTAGCTTTAATCTTTTGCGATAGAGTGAATCTATGTGACTGGCTTAATCTTTTGCGATAGAGTGAATCTATTGTGACTGCCTTAATCTATTGCGATCACAAGGCTTATCGAATCAGGGTCACATCACCCCTGTATATCAATGGTTGATCGGGAGCATCCTGAAATAGAATTTCGGCCATATACACATATACACCGGGTTGCATGAGTTCACCGTTAAAATCTCCATCCCAGATAAACGTGCCATCGGGATTGAGTTCCGGGTTCATTATTTCGACCATGAGTTCACCCCACCGATTGAACACGCGAGCCGAGCGGATGCCGAGGACACCTTGTCCTGTAAATATTTTAAAATCTTCATTGCGGCCGTCCTGATTCGGGGAAAAAACGTTAGGGATAAATACGTTGCGATTGTTATCCACATCAACAAAAATGCTTTCGAGTGCCACACATCCGGCGCTGTCCCACACTTGCACAAAATACGTCGTGGGCAGCACGTTTGAGGCATAAGGCATAATGCAATCATAACAACTCAAAAGAGATCCTGCTACGTCGTGCGTCCAGGATATTGAATCAACAAGCCCCTGTGTACTGTCAATCGTCAGGAGTAACTGAATACTATCGCCAAGCTTCACGATTGCATCATCAGGTAATATACTGAGCTCAATAGGCGGCGGGCTGGTGATCACAAGCATGGTTGTGTCTTTACAACTGCCCTCATCCAATACAATAATGCTGTAAAATCCAACTGATACTGTTACGGTATCATCCAGCGTATACTGCTGTCCGCCATTGATAGACCATGTGTGGGTCCCATTGCCACCAGTCACAGAATCGATCGAAATCGTGGTATTTTCACCTGCACAAGTCGGCGGGACAATTTCCGCGAGATAGGTTTGGATCGGTTCAGGCTCAGTGAGCGTGACAGATATCGAGTCAGTGCATCCTGTCTGATCAGTGACGGTGATTTCATAAGTGCCCGGTCCAAGCATCTGGGCCAACGGGCCGGAACTCACATTCGGCAGCCAGGTATAGTCATAGCCTGGTGTACCACCAACCGTTTGAAGGCCTATTGCACCATCATTGCCGCTGGCACACCCTATTGGTTTTGTTGTGAGAGTATCCAAAAACAGAAAGACAGAGGCTCCTGTAATAATTGTAAAACTATCTGTTGCCGCACACATATCACTATCCGTGACAGTGACGTAGTAAGTGCCAGAGCCAAGATTTGTCTGGACCGGACCCGGAGGCAAAACCGCCCAATCATATTGATATCCACCGCTGCCGCCGCTCGCAGACAACGAAATGAAGCCATCATCCATTCCAGAGCAGACAATTCCATTAAAAGCCACTGTGTCAATCGTGATCCCTGGTGGAAATGGAATGAATACAGAATCAGGGAAAAAACAAAAATTGTCCTGAGAAATATTCACCACCTGCCAACCACCACAGAGCCCAGTTGCGGTACTTTGTGCGCCGGTTTCCATCAGGCCGCTTGCCCAAAAGAAATTGTACGGCAACCCGATATCACCTCCGGACGGAATTAATGTGGCCTGGCCTGTACACATGAGAGAGCAACCTGTACTATCGATATTGGTGAAAAAGAAATCCAGAGATTCTATATCCTCCAACATGACATCGATTTCTAACACCCCGCACGAGTCGTCGGAAGCATCAACAATGGTCACGCTGTACGCACCAGCCGTGAGGCCCGCCAGTAAATTGAATGTTGACGTATCTCCTGTCGACCAGATATAAGTCAGGGGCTCGACACCTCCTGAACTGAACACCGTAATCTGCCCGTCGTCATCACCCGGACATGTCGGACTCTCCAGGCGCACACTGTCAATCATGAATTCACTGCCTCCCGGAATAATGTAACTCGCACTGATATCAAAACAAAACTTATCATCTCTGATCGTCACAAATACGGTATCTCCTGATGATTGATTTGTGATGACCTTAGTGGATCCTCCATTAGACCATATGATTGTGGTCACAGGAAATGAACCTTCGGTAAAAAAGACCTCCAAAGTGGTAATCGGAGCCCCGGTACATGAAAGATCTGTGGCGACAATGGAGTCTATACGTGGAGGCTGTGCGACAGACACTACGATCGTCGTATCTATCATGCACATGTTGTCATCACTAACAGTGAGTAAATAGCTCCCTGCAGTCAGATTCGAAATCGTACTACCCATCAGCGCACCGCCGTTCCAGCTGTACACGTAGTCCGAAGACGGTCCGATCTCGCCACCCATTGCCTGAACGGAAATCGCTCCATCCATAAATTGACAGCCCTGAGGTTCGATATTCAAAATACTGATGGTCATGGGGTCAGGGTCAGTCAGCGTAAACCACAGTGTGTCGGACTTACAGGCCCCATCATCCAGTATGACACCGTACAAGCCAGCTTCGAGTCCGACAAAATTTGCTGAAGCAGATGATGGAACGATAGGACCGTCAGGATTCCCATCACTGTCTAGCTTTTGAAAATCATACGTGCCCGCCGGAACTCCGGTGACGAGCGCCGCACCGTCTGCACTTCCCGGGCAAGACGGCTCGGTTAGCACAATAGTTGCCGTGATAACGAGTTGTGCTCCAATAGTAAATTCGAAGACCGTATCACACTGCACCACTGCATCTGAAATCGTAATGGCATATGATCCCGGGTTGAGACCACCCTCATTAATTTGATTTCCGGTAAAAGTACCAGCCATCCAACTAAATTCAAATTCATAATCACCGTTTATATCCGGGGTGGCGCCAGAGACAGATATACTCACACCACCATCTGCAGATCCAATGCAGGTCGCATCGGTCACAACTACATTATCAAATACAAACTCATCCACGTCAAGTGTAACTGATTCAAACGCGGAACAACCGTCTGAGTCAGTTATTGTAATGTTGTATGTGCCTGTAGGAAGACTGGTCAGGAGTTTTGACCCACCTTCAATAAGGATAAAAGCAGATCCTGCATATTGACTATTGGTGGTGTGCTCCCAAATGAAGCCATATGGAGCAGTACCATTTGTAGCCTCAACGGAAATCCTGCCATTTGTAAAGTTGTAGCACGTCGGATCAGTAGGCGTGGCGGCAGATAAAAGAGCATTGTCCATAATTGTCACCGACAGCATAGTAGTGGCTCCGGTATTGTCGGTAACCAAGAGATTGTATGCGCCGATAGGCACAGATTGTGTATCAGAGTCACCGCTGTTTGCAATATTGCTCATGCCGTTCACTGGTCCGGTCCATGTATAAGTATATGGAGCAGTTCCACCAAAAACTGTAATCGTAAAATCACCATTCTGAATCCCGTCAGGTGAGCCACAAGTAGTTACAGTAGCTCCGACGGCGTTTGGATTGAGCACATTGATCACACACGGATTTGTGATAATCGGGAGTATTTCACTTGCTGAATTAGTTATTTCCTGCAGAGAATTTGCTGAGAGATCGATTGAACTACTTTGTCCGGGAATGCCCACGATTTCAAAGCAAAGCTCAAACAGTGTTGTCCCATCAACTAGATCGACAGACATTGCCAGGGGATCTACCCAAATGTATCGCACCTCGGCAGGCCCGGGATAAGAGGATATCCCACTGGTAAGTGCCTCATTTTGAATGCTTACAAAACGCATAACAGAGGGATCAAAATTGAAGGACAGCAATACTGACTGGATGTCAATAAAATTACTAACCAGCACTTCTACACAGATGGTCTCCCCAGGCTCAGCATCCTGACAAACGAAACTTATTGTGACTGTGCTATCCGCCAGTGCAACCTCATCTGCCGCGAATACTTGCTGCGAACAACACGCTGCGAAAATGAAAAAAACAATCAGGCGATAGATGGGCATATGGATTTTCTGTTCCTGTATTTTCAAAGCAACAAAAATATGCGAAAAATTGTAATGTGATGTCACGTCTTCTACGATTTTAGGCGTGGGGCAGACTAAAATGACTTTACCACAGTGTCCGGGGGTGCAGACGTTGGATTACATCAAATTGAAACGTGCGATGAGTGCAAATATTGCAAGTGTTTTGCAGAGGAGAATATAAATATCATCACTCTTTTCACTTTAACGCAAACCTCGCTTGATCAAACTTTAATGTATCTCCCGCACCTCATCCTCTAAGACCACTTTTTCGATGTGATCGCTGCCAAAGGCATAGGGAATATATGCAGGTGATCGCATGGGCTTAGTGATGATAAGGCGTGCGGGCCTGCCTTCGGCTATGACTCCACACGTATTTTGCAGCTCCATAGCATGGGCGCCATTGATCGTGACAGCATTAATTGCTTCGGACGGAGTCATTCTCAGCTTGATACATGCCAGAGAGAGCAGAAATGGAATTTTACCGGAAGGTGTCGATCCCGGATTATAATCTGAGGCAATCGCAACAGCAGCATTTGCGTCAATTAACGCACGTGCAGGGGCAAAAGGAATGTTGAT
>QMOR01000081.1 GCA_003648285.1 Bacteroidota bacterium | reverse complement strand
TGCAATAGGTAATCGTGCTTTGTACTCCAATACCATAGGTCACAACAACTCTGCGATAGGAAGGGAAGCACTTGCCAGCAATACAGAGGGTGAGCGCAATACGGCAATGGGACGCAGTGCACTTGTTTCCAATATTGACGGGGACGAAAATACCGCCGTAGGTGTCGATGCGATGAAATTAAATACCAGCGGATTTAAGAACACCGCAGTGGGACGAAGTGCCTTGCACCAAAATACCACTGGATCTAATAATGTGGCGATTGGCAGAAGTGCATTGTGGTACAATGAAACAGGCTCAAATAACATTGCTATTGGCAACGAAGCGTTGAGTCAAAATACCGATCGGTCGGGACTTGTAGCTATTGGTGATTCTGCATTGTTCAATAATGGGCTAAATACTGATTTTGGAAATCCAATAGGCGCTTTTTTCAATACGGCAATAGGTAGCAAAGCCCTTCGTTCAAATGAAACTGGCGCAAAGAATACAGCAGTTGGTTATAGTGCTCTATATCACTGCATTGATGGGGGCACGAACACTGCAATTGGCTATAATGCTTTATATGAGAACATTGACGGTTCAGCGAATACCGCAATTGGTAGCGCTGCTCTAACATCTAACAATGACGGTGATGGGAATACCGCAATTGGCAGGACTGCTTTAGCTACACTTGAGAATGCTGATCACAATACGGCAATTGGAGCTGGTGCTGCCGGTAGCAGCGAATCTGGATCCAATAATGTCGCCGTAGGATATGGAGCATTAAGCTACAACACTACGGGCAGCATGAATACGATTGTGGGTGCTTTTGCAGGTGAAAGTCTTTTTGGTTTGACTTCTTCGAGAAATGTGTTTATAGGATATGCTGCGGGACGATTTGAGAATGAAAGTGATCGCCTGTATATAGATAACACATCAAGCACCTCACCCCTGATTTACGGTGAATTTGACAATGACCTGCTAAAAATTAACGGGGAATTTATATCAAGTATTCCCAGGAGTGGATTGAGTAATTTCGTTGCAAAAATTGAAAATACCAAAAACAACAATACGAGTCGAAATGAAGGTCTATTGATTGTAGCAGGGCATGGTATATACAATGCAAGTAATGAATCCAGCCTTCTTCAATTTGAAAACCCCTCAGGTGATTATATGGGCCGGATCAAGCAAGTCGGTATGACATCTATTGCCTTGATCACTACTTCGGATCAACGATTGAAACATCGCATCAGTTCAACGCAATATGGTTTAAAGGATCTGATGGCTATTCAAGTGAAAGACTATTATTACCAATCGGATGACAGCGGAACTCAGGAAACAGGATTTCTTGCTCAGCAATTATATCAACATTATCCCGACGCGGTCGATGTTGGAGGGGAGGATGTGACAAAAGAACCATGGGGTGTCGCCTATGGCAAGCTTTCACCACTCCTTGTCAAAAGCATTCAGGATCAACAAGAGATCATTCAAGAACAGCAAGAGATCATAGAGCACCAGGACGATCGCATTGCAAAACTTGAATCCCAGGTAAGTCGCTTAACAAAGATATTTGAGCAATCAAGAGGGAAATCGTGCTCTGAAGTGAAACCTGACAGACACTAGTAGTGGCTGCTTCCTGATTGATAATCCTCTATTCTCGACACTTCACTCAATAATTGTGTTCCCCGGCTCATCCTTGCTTCGAATTACAGCGAAAACAGAGCACTTTTAATTTATTAGAGATCAATGATCAATGATTATGAAAAAGATTATCATCACCGCCATCCTATGCATTCCATTTATTTTAAGTGCGCAAAACAGGGTAGGCATCAATGTCGATACGCCGTCAGTCGACCTGGACATCAGGACGTTATCAACTAACGATGGCGCCGAGGTAAGTGTGGGTAACATTAACAATTCCTATTTTTTGAGAATATTTAGCGGGCGTGACGATGTGCCATTTTCTGCGATTTATTGGCGCGCTGGAACTCCGCTGTCATTTGGAAGAGCCGAGCAGAATGGAGCCGATTATACAGAATTTCTGCACCTTGACGGTAAAACAATTGGAGTCTATAACACAGGGCAATCTGTCTTTCTGGGGGCGGGTGCGGGGACGAATGACGATCTGAGTGACAACAACAATACAGCGGTGGGAATGATGACATTGCATAACAATACAGATAAGTCTGGTTTGGTGGCAGTTGGAGATTCAGCCCTTTTCAATAATGGAATTGACGCGACAGAATCGTATCATGCTACAGGGAACACGGCAATCGGGTCACAGGCACTGTTGACAAATAGCAACGGTTATTATAACACGGCAGTTGGATCGAGAGCGCTCTATTCAAATTCAACGGGTAGGAGAAATGTGGCTATCGGTTTCCTGGCGTTATCACGGAATACAATGGGAGAAAATAATTCAGCGGTCGGTTGTCAGGCTTTGTGGTTCAACAGCACTGGAGATAACAATTCTGCTTTTGGAAAGTCGGCATTGATCAGCAATACGGAGGGGTCTGGTAATTCTGCGTTTGGAGCCAGGGCGCTCTATAGCAATACTACAGGCATTAGAAATACGGCGGTTGGCAAGGACGCTCTGTTGTTAGATACCACGGGAAGCAATAATACGGCATTGGGCCTGGCTAGCCTGTTTGCAAATAGATCAGGAAATGACAATACAGCCATAGGTACTTTCAGTCTTGATCATAATACTACTGGTAATGACAATACCGGGACAGGTCGTGCCACGCTCGGAAATAACACCACTGGAAGTCACAATGTGGCGTATGGAAAGGATGCTCTATTCAAAAACGAAACGGGTAATTCCAATACAGCTGTCGGTAAGGCGGCTCTTTTCAATAATGCCGACCGTTCATTTCTGGTTGCGGTCGGTGACTCTGCCTTGTACAGTAATGGATCAGGCGCCACTCAATCATGGCATGCCACTGGAAACACTGCCCTTGGTTCAAAAGCACTCTTTTCGAATAGCTATGGATGGAGCAATACTGCCACAGGAAATCGCGCACTGTACTCCAATACCACAGGAAGCAACAACTCTGCAACGGGAAGGGAGGCACTCGCCAGCAATACAGAGGGTGAGAGCAATACGGCTACGGGACGCAGTGCGCTGTTTTCAAATATTGATGGAGACGATAATACAGCTACCGGTGTGGATGCGATGAAAACAAATTCCAGTGGATTTAAAAATACTGCGATAGGAAGAAGCGCGTTATTTAACAATGTCACCGGATCTAATAATGTCGCAATTGGGAGGAGTACAATGTGGCACAATGAAACAGGTTCACATAATGTTGCGATTGGGATAGAGGCTTTGAGTCAAAGTACAGATCGCTCCGGTCTTGTGGCTATTGGCGACTCCGCACTTTTTAGTAATGGATTGGGTGCAATAATTTCCGGAGAAGCAATTGGAAATACTGCCATCGGTTCGAAAGCGTTGCTATCGAATACAAAAGGGTGGGGGAATACAGCAATCGGCATGAAATCACTACGCGCAAACACTACGGCCTCTGCGAATACAGCAATTGGTTACGAGGTCCTTAGTGAAAATACAACGGGTTATAATAATACGGCAAGTGGTTATAATGCTATGTCGGCAAATGTCAGCGGGTTTTTAAACACCGCCAACGGAAGCCAGGCATTGAACAGCAATACAGAAGGCTACTTGAATACGGCAATTGGTTCTCAGACTCTCAAAATGAATGACAGTGGGCGAGAAAATACTGCTGTAGGAAGTGGTGCTCTTGAACTCAATATTGATGGAGACTGGAACAATGCCGTTGGTCTTGCAGCTTTAGGTGGGAATATAAGTGGTGTCGAGAACTGTGCATTTGGTAGAATCTCTCTCAGAGATAATACCTCTGGATGGCAGAATGTGGCTATTGGAAACAACTCGTTACATTCTAACACGACTGGGCATTCAAATGTTGCCATGGGTCAGGCCGCAGGTTACTATAATAAAACAGGGAGTAGGAATACATTAATTGGTTCCGGTGCTGGAACTGGCGATGTGTCACAGACAATCTATACAGGAAATGTGTTTTTGGGATATAATTCTGGTCGTAATGAATTGAATAGCAATCGCCTTTATATCGAAAATTCTTCCAGCGCTTCTCCATTAATCTACGGGGAATTTGACAACAACTTCCTTCGCATTAATGGCAATCAAGAAGTGACTGGAGAGCTCAATATCAATAAAACGAATGTAGTACTCAAAGCTTTTGGTAAAGAGGCACTCTGGACAGATGGCGATTATTTTAGCTGGGGATTCGGCGGGACGTACAACTACTTCGATGATGATATAAAACTTGGCGGTGGTGGAGCACCAGCCCCAATAGCCGATATGCACATCGAAGATACTGGTGATGCCTCTATTACTCTAGAATCAACGGGTGCTGATGCATTTATCCAATTTACAAATAATGCAACAAGCCCTTCAGATGACTGGGTTATCCGAAGGGACGATAGTGATGCCGGTAAACTCCAATGGAGACACAATAATTTTCATAAAATGACGCTGACAACAAATGGGAATCTGGGCATCGGGCCCGGTGCTTCGGCCCCGGCATACGTCTTGTTTGTTGACGGAACAGCAGGAAAGCCTGGAGGCGGCTCCTGGTCCAATTCTTCCGACAGACGCTTGAAACAAAATATTGGCGACTATACCCATGGTCTTGATGAAGTGATGAAGATACAGCCAGTTACGTTTCAGTACAATGATCTGTCGGGCTATGATACTGACCCGGAATACGTTGGCGTGATCGCGCAAGAACTTCAGGAAGTGGCACCATACATGGTGTCTGAAAGTGAAAAAGGGTATCTCGATGTGGATAATTCTGCCATGATGTACATGCTTATCAACGCCGTACAAGAACAACAGAAAATGATCGAGGAGCAGTCGAAGCAGATCGAAGCCCTTGTGACTGAACTGGCTGCCTTAAAGACAGATGGTGGTGTTGTGGCAAGGAGGTAGTTAAGTTATCTATATTAGGATGTCTACATATTATTCCTGCATTGTCCATCGCATTATCTATTGTCATTCCACCTCTGATATGATATGATATGATGGAAGGAGAGTAGGATCAATGATACAAACAATTAGACTTGCTAGCTCTTCTATTCACTTTTCACAAATCTCACTCTGAATTGTCCCGATTCAGAAATGCCATACAGAAAATAGACTCCTTGCACTAATCTTGAAATATCAATACCAATCTTCGCATCAGCACTTAAATTCAAGCTACCATTCAAAAATGTTCTACCGTGCATGTCGAATATCGTGTACTCCATGTCAGGATGGGCATCAACGACCTGCAAAAATATCATATCTGATGCCGGATTTGGCCATATCCTGATTGCGTCGTCATGCAGCCATTTACTCACGCTGGTAATAAACAGCACAATCGGTTCAGACAGTTCTGAAGTGCAGTTCCCAAAAATAATCTGGACGGTGTATGTGCCACTCTGAGGCACGGAGAGAGTCTGGTCTGTAGCGCCGGGAATAAGTGCTCCATCCAGAAACCACTGATTGCCATCTGCCCGGCTGGAAATGAGCAGGGTAGTGTCAATATCGTCCAACATAATTGTTGGTTTGAGCGGAGTCGAACAAAACGCATTGATCACTGACGGCGCTGGATTAAAATTGATATTTCCGTCCTGGGATGCCTTGATCCTGACTTCACCAGCACCTGTGAGAGTCACGGTATTACCATTTAACGTTGCCGGCCCTGCGATGATTTCGAACTCCACATCCAGTCCAGAACTCGCTGTTGCAGTTATTTCAAATGCCCCCGCGGTTTCCGACAGGTCATTGATTTCAGGAAAGTCGATGGTTTGTGTTTGACCGAAAAATGTCCAACCACTTATGTTGCCATTGTTTATCGAGTTAAATGCATTAAACTCAGCTCCACCTGTGCCACTGAGATCTTTGAGGTCGAGATAATCTCCATCGACGACCCCGGAGGTTTGACTGATAATTGCCTGGACTCCGTCAGCTGAAGAAAAAATGGTAATGACTTCATTCTCCGTACCCTGCGCAATGAGCTGATTGACATGTATTGGAATGCCAGCTGTCAATTTGATCTTGGTTCCGGCGTCAAATGTCAATGTATTTAATGTGATTTCACCAAAAATGAGCCCTTGGTCCAGTCCATTATTAAGAAAGCGAAGGTCATTGAGATTGAGAACGCTGGCGTGATTTGGAATCCCCGGGTCCGGTTGAAATGTACTCGTAACTGTAATTGAAGAATTTTGACCATTAATCGTGAGATTGTCCCCCAAAAGACCGTTCCAGGAAAGGCTGCGCGTATAGAAATTTGAGGATCCCAAATTCAATACTTTATCACTTGTTCCGTCAAAAACGGTGCGAAAATCGACGTGCATGCCATGACCATCAGTGTTGAATGTCCCACTTGCCATTGCAAATTCGCGAGTAGACATACTATCCTGCAATGTCCATGTGCCTCCGCCATTAAATGTGAGAAATGAGTTATTACCGGGATTTGATGGACTGCCAAAATCCAGGGTTACATCTTCCTCGGTAAGGAAAGCATAGTGTGTGATATCGACCATCATTGCATCAATAAAAGTGAGCGAGCCAAATATATTCACGAATTTATCGAGCCCTGTGAAGGATGGGTTATGCGTAGCGTTTTCCCATGTCATATTGTTAAAATTGATTATGCCGAGATCAATAGTAACGGATTGCCCTTCTTCTGAAAAGGAATTTTCATCAAAGAAAACGTCATCGAGCAGTCCTGGAGCAAAGGCATAGAAATCGTTTCCGCCAGAAGTTTTAGCCCAGTGATTATCACTGTCACTCCAATCACCTGTACCGCCTACCCAATAAAAGTCAATTGGCACGATCTCAGTGATATTCCACCCGGTATTATTTCCATTATCGATCGACTGTGTGGCATTGAAAGTCGCACCACCGATTGCATTCATATCCTTTAGGATAAGATATATACCATCTACAGTGCCACTGTTGAGGGAGAGCGTAGCCTGAGTCCCGTTTTCTGATGAAGACAAGCTTATCAGGCCATCTGGTGTGCCATCAAGTATCAGAGACTGGACGATAGTTTGTGTACTGTCAGCCTCAAATGAAGCAGTCGTTCCCGGCTCGATAATGAGCGTGTTAAATGTATTTTGATCATTGACCGTAGGGTTACCACTCAGAGTCACTTTATCAAAATCATACCCATTCCCGTTGAATATACCACTTGCGTGGATGTGAGATGTACCTGCATCAAAGACTGTTTTTGGATCCTGGATAATAAAATCCCGCGTGATAATTTCACTCGCACCCAGATATAGTGTGACATCATTGAAATTGCCTTGTTTAAAAGCAAAGCCGCATGATACAGTCTTATCATTCGTACTTACTGTACCATCTAATACACTGAATGTGGAGCAAGCGATGTCCGACATGAGGGTCCAGTCTCCCTTTCCCCAAAATGCGATATTGGATACACTCCCCAGTGCACTCAGGTAGATCGTGTTGCCAGTTTTGCGTCCCTGAAATCTCAGACTGTTAATATTCAATTCTATCTGATCTGTAAAATCAACCGTCCCGTAGATATCAAGCTGATTGCCATATGCGGCACTTAACAAGGGCGTATTGGTGACACCGGTGCAAATGAGGTCACGTACACTCGCGTCATCGTCAACGGTAATCGTGGTGTTGTCATCAGACACGGAATTTTCATCAAAGAAAACATTGTCATACCGGCTTGGCGCAACATCATATTTCATATCACCTCCAGACGTCTTTGCCCAGTGCCCGGTATCAGTCCAGTTGCCACTATTGCCCACCCAGTAATAGTCCTGTATCGTGACTGATGTGATATTCCATCCTGTATTATTCCCCAGGTCTTCTGATTGATCGGCGTTAAATACCGCACCACCCGAGGCATGTACATCTTTTAGTATCAGGTTTGTACCGTCCACGGTGCCGTTGGCCTGGATAAATGTGGCATGTTCTCCCTCGGTTTGTGCATAGATCTCCAATGGCGCCTGCCTTGTGCCACTTACGAGAAGTTGTTGGCAAGTCAGGGTAATACCACTTTCCAATCGAATACTTTGGGGAAACGTATCCGCGACGAGAGTAATCGAAGTGAAACTTGACGTGCCGTGTATGAGCCCACCATCGTCGATGACAAGGTTGCCATACACATACGGCCCTGTTCCATCCTCATCACCATAAAACGACTGTGTATTTAGTGTAGAATTGGCTGTGTTAAACGTGTTGTTACTACCCCTCGTGCGCCATTGCCGTATGTTGAGTACGGAGAAACCCAGATTGACCGTTTTCATCTTATCGGAAAACGTGATAAAGGAGAAGCCACAATTAATTGTATTTCCATTTGAATTGAACGTTCCTGATTCGATTTGTACGTCGCTCACATTCAAGACATCTGCCAGACCCCATTCACCGTCACCACGAAGTCTGAATATCGAATTGCTCCCAAATGATGTCCCTGAAGTCGTAATGATATTTCCAGCCACATCTGATTCAAGTTCTATAAACCGCAGATTGCATGTCATGTCAGGCGATAGCGTAATCGATCCATAGATGTTGATGACTTCAGGTGCATCACTTACGAAGCTCGGATTGAATTGAACCCCGGCCCATGTCATTGAAAGGCATTCGCCCTGAGCCGCGTCCATAGTGACCGTTTGCCCGGTGACAGTAAATGAGCTTGCATCGAATATGACATCGTCAGTCATCGTCGGAGCTGATCCATGAAATGTATTGCCACCGGAAGTAGTGGCCCAGTGATTGGCAAAGTCACTCCAGTCGCCAGAGCCTCCGACCCAATAATGTTGGGCCTCAGAAGCTGTGATCGAAATAAATAGCATGACCATGGCCATTAGGGCATTGTAGAGCGGGTTTTTCATAATGTTGAGTTGAGTGAGCTTGAGCTTGGGTTTAATTACATGATACTCTAAAGGCTTCAAAATAGCATTTTCTGCCTGATCCCCACTCATCCATTTGGGTGATTCTCGTTGCAAGGCGAAGCAAGGAATGAGTCACCAACTGCACCAGCAGATCAATAGCTTTGGCCGATGGCCAAAATTTCCCAACAAACGTAATCATGCATTTTTATACCGAAAAACCCATCAACATGTTAACCATTGCTCATTGTGGCAAAGCACAAGACTAAAGTTTAAAAGACCTGAGCGTTCAAAAAGACAACAGCAACAAAAGCGACGACACGACAATAGCAACAACAGCGACAACAGCGACGATAGCGACGACAGCGACGATAGCGACGACAGAGCCAAAGCGACCAAAGCGACCAAAGCGTCAAAAGCGACCAAAGCGACAAAAGCGACCAAAGCGCCTCCAGCGCTTATCAATTCCCATAAATCTCCGGATTTGCATAAAACGGCGCCCAGGAAAACCAAAATCCAATAAATGAATTGGTTGGCTCCATCTGTGCTCCCTGGTCAGGGCCAGAAATGGCTCGGCCAAATAAATCCCATTCATTGTTAAACTGATCTTTGAGGACGATGGAGGGGCCGTCATTTATGCCGATATCACCCTTGTTTACAACACCCAGCTCAAGGACTTCGCCGTTGAGTTCTTTTTGCTTAAAGGAAACAACGAAATTGAGATTCGTACTACCAACGACTACAATATCTTCCCCGTGAATGTTCTCTGTAATAATTGATTTCGAGGTAAACGATTTAACGCGATAGACCTTGACATTTCCATTGACGATGACACCATGGACACGTTCCTTTTGTGGCAACCGGTCATCCAACGTGGAAACACTAAAAATAAGCCCGTCGGTTTCGCGGTAACTGCCATAAGGGTACTGCTGATAATTGCGTGAATGACCAGTGTTGAGAGAGACAACAGTTGTTTGAGGGTACATCGCTTGCCATGTTGACCACTTTGTTTCCAGTACCTGAAAAGTACGCACTTCAGTCCCGCGTAGAGGTCCATTTACACTCAGTAGACCCTGTTGCGTCCATGTACTGTTTGTCGTGCGATCATATGGCATCAGATTTGAATTGTATAGCAGGCCCGATACTCCAAATGTTGTACTCTTCCCATCATAGGTGCGGTTCCAGCCTATAGCTGTTCCCGTTAGTGGACAATATGTAATTGCGACTTTCAATCCATTGATTTCATCATTAATGATTTCGTGCCAATCCAGTATTTTGTGAGGATATGCCCTGACTTCATCACCGTGGATATACCCGATCACCAGATCGTCGTCGTCGATGTAAGTCGCCTGATTTGCAGTGATCATTTCCGGGTTTTCGAGCGCAGGAATTCCATCTTTGCCCGGGCCGCCATCGCGCACTTCATTTAATGGAATTGACCAGTCTTTTGCAAGTGAGTTACTTACAACATCATCTCCGTTGCATGCAATGAATCCAGTGGCAATCAAAATGATAATGAGAACTGAAATTCGATTTTTCATAAGTATTTATTTTTGAAATGACACAATGACACTCACATTTATACGATAGGTTGTGGTGACCTGTGTGCCATTTAAATTTGCGTAAAGAGGAAGCTCGATGTTGCTTTGAATTGATATGATGGGAGTTGCCTGATAGATCAACCCAGGACGGATAAAGACCCACTCTCCACCAGTACTTGGCAGATCGAATTCATCACGGTTGTCGGATTGCACCTTGCGATATTTGAAACTGACAGATGGGTCAAAGATTTGATTCCCTATGAGAAATCTGTCAGCAATTCCTGCTGTGATCTGAAATTCATCGCCAAAAGTATATGTCTGATCTTCGAGGTAGGTCTTATTACTGCCCGTCGCTCGATATGAGATTGTACCGTTTACAGAC
>QMOR01000080.1 GCA_003648285.1 Bacteroidota bacterium | reverse complement strand
GGCGGAAAAAACACAGTTTGCGATGCCGGGTGCTCACACCGCTTTTTGGCTGCCCGGGGATTATGATACACAGGAGTACAGTACCGTGACCTCAAAATTATCTGAGATCCGGGGCTTGATGGAAGAGTCCATTACAGGTAATGCTTCGCAGACGACCTTCTCAGAAACCGGCGTGCAAACGTCCCTCATGATGAAAACAGATGAGGGGCTTTATATCAATTTGCATGAAGCAGCCCTTGTGGAGTACGCATGTATGCACCTCGAACTGGATGACGAGAAGATGATCTTCGAGTCATGGCTCACACCGGATGCAGTGGGTGTCAAGGGATATATGCAGGCCCCGATAAAAACGCCATGGCGCACAGTCATTGCCAGTGAAAATGCTGGTGATATCCTGATGTCGCATATCACACTAAACCTGAATGAGCCCTGTGCGTATGAAGACACTGACTGGATCAAACCCGTCAAATATATCGGTGTGTGGTGGGAGCTCATCACCGGAAAGAGTTCCTGGGCATATACCGACCTACCAAGTGTGAGATTGGGTGAAACAGACTATTCAAAGGTTACGCCAAATGGCGAACATGCTGCAAATACAGCCCATGTGAAAAGACATATCGACTTTGCCTCTGAACACGGGTTCGATGCAGTGCTTGTGGAAGGATGGAATGAGGGCTGGGAGGACTGGTTTGGCCAGCAAAAGGATTATGTCTTTGATTTTTTAACGCCATATCCGGATTTCGACCTGGAAGAGCTGAGGGATTATGCAAAGAAGAAGGGCGTGCGTATGATGATGCACCATGAGACTTCTTCTTCTGTACGCAATTATGAGCGACACATGGATCGGGCATATCAATTTATGGTAGACAATGGATACAATTCGGTGAAGAGCGGCTACGTCGGAGATATCCTACCCAATGGAGAATATCACTATGGTCAGTGGATGGTAAATCACTATTTATATGCAATAAAAAAAGCGGCAGAATATAAAATCATGGTCAATGCGCATGAGGCAGTGCGTCCGACAGGTTTGAGCCGCACATATCCCAACCTGATCGGCAATGAATCTGCCCGGGGTACGGAGTACGAATCATTTGGTGGAAGCAATGCCGACCATACCACGATTCTTCCATTTACACGCCTTATAGGAGGACCGATGGACTACACACCGGGGATTTTCGAAATGGATATCAGCGAGTACAATCCTGACAACGGGTCGTTTGTCCATAGCACGATTGCCAGGCAGCTCGCATTGTATGTGACCATGTACAGTCCGTTGCAGATGGCAGCAGATCTGCCCGAGACTTATGAGAAGCACCTGGATGCATTCCAGTTTATTGTGGATGTCGCTTTGGACTGGGACGATACAAAAGTACTCGAGGCCGAGCCGGGTGACTATATCACCTATGCCCGCAAGGAAAAGGGCACAGAGAATTGGTTTGTGGGTCGCACAAACGATGAAGAGGCGCGTACTTCTGAAATAGAATTTAATTTCCTGAGCCCGGATAAAACATATATCGCTACCATTTACAGCGACCAGGCTGACGCACACTTCGAGACGAATCCAAAGGCGTATCAAATCAATAAATACGTCGTGACTAATGCGTCAAAACTGTCACAGTATTGTGCCCCGGGAGGTGGATATGCGATAAGTATTATTGCCGTAAAAAATAAAAAGGATACCGAAGGATTACCCAGGCTTTAATATTGACGTTTTGGGTTGTTGGTTCTATTGGCTCTATTGGCTCTATTGGCTCTATTGTCGCTGTTGTCGCTGTTGTCGGGCGTGGTATTGATCCAATTGCGAAGCGGGAGAGTCGAAGAAAGACGGCTAACAACGAATGCATCGTTTGGGCATCGGAGATGCCACATATTGGTAGCTACGGACGTAGCAAGAATTTGCGTGCCAGAGGTACGCCATATTGATCGAAAAGGTCATGAATGTTTTCATCCTTATAGCATCGCGATATAAAAAAGATAAACCGTACTATTGATGATCAGACGAAATGAAAAAACCAACATGATGAAGTTGAAACGAACGACCATACTCGCAGCCATAACGTGCCTCTTCCTGCAACCTGTATTAGTGGCACAATCAGAAGCTTTAATGGGTTTCTCAAAAGAAGCCGCAGCCACTCAATTGGAGGTGGAAGCAGAGTTTGACCAATTGCTCAACGCCGATAATCTGGATGAATGGATGAAGTATATGTCGGCACGACCGCATCATGTCGGATCCGCATATGGAAAAGAAGTAGTGGATTTCGTCGCCGCAAAATTTACTGAGTGGGGATATGATGTGAAAGTGGAAAAATTCAATGTGCTTTTTCCAACACCAAAGGTGCGCATACTGACGATGACAGAGCCCACTGTCTTTGAGGCGAGTCTTATGGAGCCGCCTGTAGATGGGGATGCCTCGTCTACACAGACGGAAGAAGCTCTGCCAGGATATAATTGCTTCTCAATCGATGGTGATGTCACTGCTGAGTTGGTATTTGTCAACTATGGGATTCCGGCTGACTATCTGGAGTTGAAAAAACGCGGAGTCGATGTCAAGGGCAAAATCGTCATTGCAAAATACCAGGGATCATGGAGAGGCATAAAACCCAAAGTGGCAGCTGAGAATGGAGCGATCGGATGTATTATTTATTCTGACCCAAAAGATGATGGGTATTATCGCGGGGATGTTTACCCGATCGGCCCATTCAAAAATGAATACGGCGTGCAACGAGGGTCCGTAATGGACCTGCCATATGCGCCGGGGGATCCATTGACTCCAGGCTATGGATCAACTGATGATGCCGTACGCCTCGCTGTCGAGGATGCACCTTCATTGACGAAAATTCCCGTCTTGCCGATCTCGTACCACGATGCCTTGCCTCTCCTGAAGGCGCTTGAGGGCCCAGTCGCTCCGGCGAACTGGAGGGGTGCCTTACCCATTACATATCACATCGGCCCTGGCCCCACGAAGGTCCGTCTGAAGTTGGAGTTTAACTGGGATCTGAAACCGACTTATGACGTAATTGCCACATTGAAAGGCAGCACCTATCCCGATGAATGGGTGATGCGCGGAAATCATCACGATGCATGGGTGCATGGTGCAGCCGATCCGATCAGCGGACTGGTCGCATTGATGGAGGAGGCCAGAGCGGTAGGAGAGCTCGCCAAAAAAGGTATCCATCCGAAGCGCACAATGATCTATTGTGCCTGGGGAGCAGAGGAGCCCGGTCTAATGGGATCAACCGAATGGGTCGAAACCCATGCGGAGGAGATAGAGCAAAAGGTGGTTGCCTATATCAACACCGACGGAACGGGAAGAGGCTATCTCGGTGCCGGAGGTTCCCATACACTCGAAAAGTTCTTCAATGAAATTACTCAGACTGTGCAGGATCCCCAAAAGGATGTCTCAGTTTTCGAAAGGCGGAATGCCGTGGAGATTGTAAGCGGCCGACCGGCATGGTCTCACTATAACCTGTCTGCCCTTGGCTCCGGTTCGGATTATTCACCCTTCTTCCAGCATCTGGGCATTGCTTCAATCAATTTTGGCTTTGGAGGTGAAAGCTCTGGTGGAGAATACCACACGATGTATGATTCATATGAGCTTTACAAGCGGTTTAAGGATCCTGATTTTGCCTATGGGATTGCACTTGCCAAGGTAGCCGGGCGCACAAGCATGCGACTGGCAAATGCAGAGGTGTTGCCTTTTGAGTTTTTGCATTTTTCGAAAATCGTCGCCGGATATATTGATGAAGTATCGGCATTGGCTGATGATATGCGCAAGAAAACGGAAATGGAAAACGGTCTGATCAGGGATGGTGTATATGCCCTCGTGGCTAATCCAAAGGAAGTAAATGTGATTCCCGAAGTGCAGGATGAGGTACCGTATTTCAATTTTGCGCCTCTGGAAAATGCAATTAAAGAGTTGAAAAAGCAGGCGGCAGCTTACGACAAGGCAGCCAAGTCCTACGAGCCAGACTCCAAATCCGCCGCAGCGCTCAATCAGGTGCTCAAAGGGATGGAGAGATCGCTGACTCGTGATCACGGTCTGCCGCGCCGGCCATGGTTCAGGCATCATGTATATGCCCCGGGATTCTATACGGGTTATGGTGTGAAGACCCTGCCCGGTGTGCGGGAGGCGATTGAGGAACGGGATTATGAAGAGGTAAGTAAGCAGGTGGAGATTCTCGGTGATGTACTCCTTTCGTTTAGTGCAAAAATTGAAGAGGCAGTGAGCATCATGCAGTGAACTGACTTGACATGAGTGATTGGCCTCGGAATTCCATAATTTCGCGCAAATTTGCTGGCGAACCCTACGGTAATTGCCACAACCTGATAACTATGGACACAACTCAATATTTTTATCGGAATGTCATCTATTCGAAGCAGGGCAATACGATATCGATCATTGATATCCACAATCCCGACAACGAAAGACAGGAGCTTGAAGCATGGTTCGGGCTGGTAGTGCATCTCGGTGATGGTCAACATTCGATAGATCAACTCATCGAGTTTTTATCGACACAGTACAAAGGATCTCCTCCCGGCAATCTTGAGCAAACCATTCATTCGGTTGTCGAGCGACTTGCCGATTCAAAATTTATCGTTTTGACAAAAGAGCAGACCGAGCTCCCATACTATCTGTCATTACCGTATGAACAGCTCGATGTCGAAAAGGCAATGAACCTTCTAGCACAGGATGAAACACGACTTGGCCAAGAGATCAGTATTGAGTAAAACCATAAAGACATGCCATCTGGGCAATAACACCACTTGAATATATGGGAAGTCGAATTTTATATTACCTCGTCATTTTACCAATATCAATTCTACCATACAGGCTTCTGTATGGCTTTTCAGATTTTCTTTTTCTGATCGTATATTCAGTCATAGGATATAGAAGGGAAGTGACCCTGACCAATCTCAAGAACTCTTTTCCTGAAAAAAGCAATGAAGATCTCAATAATATCATGCGCAAATTCTACCATCACTTTTGCGACCTGGTTGTGGAAAGCCTGAAAGGATTTACGATTTCAGAAAAGCAATTAAGAAAGCGCGTTGTTCTGAGGAATCCGGAAATCATGGAAAAATGGTTTCAGGAGGGAAAGGACATCATGATAATAGGAGGCCATTTTAACAACTGGGAAATTGTGGCGCAGGGAATTGGTTTGAAAGTAAAGCATATGCCAATAGGTATTTACAAAGCCCTGCACAATAAATTCTTCGATGGAAAGATGAAAAAGTCACGGGAGAAATATCGTTTATTAATGGTACCAATTCCGGAAACTAAAGTGACTTTCGAAACGGATTTTGGCGTGCGAAACGCGATGGTTTTCGGAATGGATCAAAACCCGGGGCGAGCAAGCAAAGGCCATTGGATGACCTTTTTAAATCAGGACACCGTGGTTGCTTTTGGGGCCGAGAGATATGCCAAGGAGTATAATCGCCCTGTTGTACATACCGCGGTACACAAGGTCAAGAGGGGACATTACGAGGTAGAGTTCAGAGTGATCACAGAATCGCCTAACGATCTGCCGCACGGAGCAATTACAGAATTGTGCACGAAGAGTATTGAGAAGGATATCGTTGAGAAGCCGGAATTTTGGCTGTGGACGCATAGGAGGTGGAAGGCTAAGCGTCCTGCGTAGTTACGCAGGGTGGAATTTTGTCCAAAGGACTCCTTCGGAGAATTTTGAGTTTTAAATTTTAAATTTTGAATGATGTCACATGCCTGATGAGGGTAGCTTATAACCCTTAACGGGATGAAAGGCGCACAAAAAAATAAACCCCAAAGGGGTGCATTGCCTGCCGTAGCTTTAGCGAAGGAGGGACAGAATTATTTCACAGAGCCACTAATCCGACAGCTCAATCTCACATAAAATACGCCGCCCGGGATCAGCTTGAAAACTCTCTCCTTTCCGAAGCTTTATTGTAATTCCTTCTTCCGTTACCGGAATCACAACCGTCTTGATTCGATCACCCAAGCCGACCTCCAGGGGCATCGGGAAATCCCCTCCGGTGGGACTCGACCAACGTAAAGTGACCTCTCTATCATTTTGGCTCACATACAGGACAGGCAATGCCGGTTGGCGCAGATATAAATCAAAAAACCACTCCAGATCCTTGCCCGCGGTCGACTCCGCAATACGCAGAAAATCATCGGTCGTCACAAAG
This sequence comes from Bacteroidota bacterium, assembly GCA_003648285.1. Taxonomy (GTDB): domain Bacteria; phylum Bacteroidota; class Bacteroidia; order Chitinophagales; family Saprospiraceae; genus B8-G4. The sequence goes on along the minus strand of QMOR01000080.1, from coordinate 4,647 downwards.
CGGCACTGACTGCCATCAGTAGCGCTCGCATGTTTCAGGGTAGGGTAGACCAACTGTCTGAGAGCACTAAAAAATGCTTCATCTCCGATATAGTACCTCAGGGTATGCAGTATCCATGCCCCCTTGGGATAAATCGGCGCCTTGTAAATTTCGTTTGATGTCTTGGTTTCCCGTGGTGCGACGGCAAACGTATTCTTGAAGTCACGGCTACTTTGCATGAAGGCATCATAACGCTCTTGTCCACCGAGTTGCTCACAATACAATGCTTGCATATAGGTCCCGAATCCCTCGTGAATCCACATATCTTCCCAACCTGCATTCGTAATGAGATTTCCCCACCATTCGTGTGACAGTTCGTGATGGTGAAGGGCATCAAACCCCCAGTCCTTGCCACCCGTCATCGAGCCGTTCTTGAAGTTTGCACCGTATGCAATGATGCTCTGATGCTCCATCCCCAGATGCGGGGTTTGTACCACACCGTATTTATCCGCTCTGAAAGGATAAGGCCCGAGCAATTCCTCGAAAAAACGCATGTGCTCCTGAAATTCAGGAAAGATCTTTTGCCCTTTTTTGAAATCTTCCGGCAGCACATAAAACTGAAACGGAAAGGTCTCCCCCGTCACGCTTTTATACTCCGATTCGATCAACTCATATGGCGCAATATTCAGTGCCACATTGTAGATATTGATCGGTTGTGAAATATGCCACGAATACGTACTTCGGTCATCCCCGGCATCTGATGTCCCGACCAATCGCCCATTGCTCGCAACCACAAGGGGTGCTGGAACAGTGATGTGCAGGTCCATAGAATCGGGCTCGTCCGAGACATGATCCTTGCATGGCCACCACAGATCAGCCCCTTCGCCCTGACAAGTCGTCGCGATCCAGTGTGCACCTGATTTTGTATGTGCCCACGTAAAAACTCCATCCCACGGCGCATGCCTGGCCTCTCGTGGTTTGCCGTGATACGACACGATGACCTGGAGTGTTTCTCCCGGCTGACGGGTACGGCCCAGATCTATCCAGATTTGTCCTGCCCTCCTCGTATAATGCAGGGGAAGCACAGCAGGCCTCAGAGTGACATCTTGTTTCTGGACAACGTCTTGACTGTTGGCATCATTTTCTAAAAAAAGGGCTTCTCCTATTGCACTTACTGTCAGCATTGTATCCAGATCGAGTACCAGGTAGTACATGGGCTGCACAATCAGGCTTCTGATGGTGACTGTCCCGGAAATCGATTTGTCATCGGGCCATACATCCAGCGTGAGATTGTAATATTTGACATCATACGACGCCTGCTCTGGCGAGAGAATGCCCCCGCTATCGAGAATATCCCTGGTCTGGGCCTGTGTGGTATGGGTGAAAACTACTGCCAGAACAGCAACATACAGAATTTTCAAAATGGGGACTGTCTTCTTCATGAGTCTGATTTGTAAGTCTTAGTAAACGATTTCCCAAAGCTAAATAATCACATCACCTTTCTTTTGACGTCGCATGTCTTCACGATGAAGACTGATTCGCCCGTGGATATAAACCAATCCTCAATGCAAATTTATCAGATTCACTTTTTTGGCTGCGAATGTCTCACGTGTCGTACCTGATTATTGCTGGTAAAACACCTGCCTTCAAATGACAGATGCAGTTCAGGATCAACATTTACCTCAAGCTACTCATTCTGTAGAAAATGATACGTGAATATCTACAGTTTGTCAATATTTATATCTTTAAGAGAATGCAATTTTGTGTATACTGAATTAAATAGACCCAATGATGCGCCATATGAAAATATTCGCCATGATCGTCGTTATCTTATTGATATGCTTTGTGGTTTATATATTTATCTCTACAGGATTTTTCAGAACCATTGAAAATAAATTCGAAGGCGAAGTTGTAAAGAAAATAATGCTGCCAGGAGCGGAGGATATCACAGTGAGTCTGTCCGATAGTTTTGCTCTCATTTCATCCACAGACAGAAGAGGTATTTATCCAGAGAATGCAAGGCGCGATGGGTTATATTATCTTGACTTAAAGAGTGGGAATTATGAAATGACATACCTTTCGGGTTCTTTTCACAAGCCGTTTCATCCGCATGGCATTTCGATGATTAAGCTCGGTCAGACGTATCATGTAATGGCAATAAACCATACGTCTGACGGGCATTCGATCGAAGTGTTTGAATTGAATGGTAAAGAACTGACTTTCCAAAATACGTTGACAGATCCATCAATCGTAAGCCCTAACGATCTTGTGATGTTGGACGAGAATCGCTTTTATTTCACTAACGACCATGCATACACAAAGGGCATAGGTCGACTGCTGGAAGATTATGCAGGACTGCCGGTTTCGAATGTGGTGTATTTTAATGGCAATGGATATAGCGAAGTTGCAAATGGGATAGTATATGCCAATGGCATAAATTATGATAAGAAACGCAATTTATTATTTGTGGCATCACCCAGGGGTTTTTGGGTTAAGGTATTTTCAAAAAATCATGACGGCACACTTGAATTTATTGAGACACTACCATGTGGAACAGGAGTGGATAATATTGAATTTGACGCGGAGGGAAATCTTTGGATAGGTGCACACCCAAACCTCCTGAGATATGCAGCTTATGCAAAGGGTAAAGAGGAAACCTCGCCCTCTGAGATCATCACAATACATTATCGGAGCAAAGGAGATTATACCCTTGAGACCGTCTATATTGAAGATGGGAGTGCCATGTCCGCATCTACAGTGGCAGCACCTTTTGGTGATTTGATTTTGACGGGAAATGTCATGGATAGCGCATTCCTGGTCCTGGAAATGAGACGGTAGTTTGTAGGGGTATTTGATGCGTCAACCAGATCATAGTTTGTGAGGGCCTGTCAGTGATGAAATAATTGATTTGATGGTCCATGGAGGCCGCAAGCAGGTGCTTTACCATTGAAGTCACAGTGCAAAACATCGTATATTTGCGCCAGATCAGTCAACGATAAAAGTGATAAAAAATATACGTCTTCTATGCGCCCTTGCATTGTTCTCATTTGGCCAACATCAGGCGAATGCACAATCGGATGGAGATCTTGCCAAAGCGACTCAAAACCCGCTTGCGGCGATGTACAGCCTGCCGTTTCAGAACAATACCACTTTTGACAATGAGCCACATGGGCGGGCACAGAATATACTGAACATACAGCCGGTGATACCGGTTGGGATCGGAAGCAAGGTCAATCTCATCAGCCGAATTATCATTCCAATCATTACTCAACCTTCATCGACGGAGGATAAAAGCAGTACTGGAGTTGGTGATATTGTTTATACAGCTTGGCTTTCTCCAACAAAAAAAACAAAAATCACGTGGGGCGTGGGGCCTGTTTTACAAATACCCACTTCTTCTGAAGCAAATGAATTCGGAAGCCGGGAGTTTGGAATCGGACCTTCTCTTGTGGTACTGACGACCATAGACAAATGGGTCACAGGATTCGTCACAAATAATATCAAGACATTCGGTGATGTCAGTGAGAATAAGTTTTTGTTCCAATACTTTGTGAATTATAATTTGGCAAACGCATGGTACCTTGTAACTGCGCCAATCATGACAGCTAACTGGAATGGGGCTGAAGGACAGAAGTGGGTGATCCCCGTGGGAGCTGGTGCCGGCAAAGTAATTAGAATTGGAAAGCAACCTATCAATCTTAGTGCACATTTATACTATAATGTCGAAAAGCCCGATGGCGTAGGAGATTTGCAGACCAGATTTCAGATCCAGTTTTTATTCCCAAAGAAACCCAAGCCAGAGTAAAACTGCAAACACTTGTGTAAGCTTGCTTGTTAACAGTGATTTAACAGGTTAAATTGATTTTGTTCTTGTCGTTGTCGTTTCTTTGGTATGCATCATTAAATGTCCCAGATGAAAAGAATGTATCTTAAGATGATGGTGGCCGTGTGTGTTCTGGCTACAACTTGCACATTACATGCACAAATAGATTTTCCATCATTGAGTCCCGAGGGTAGCGTAACGCAGATTGTTGGCCATACTACGATCAAGGTGAAATATGAAAGGCCCAGCGCCCGCGGTCGGGTCATCTATGGAGAACTCGTACCATGGGACGAAGTATGGAGAACAGGCGCGGGGTGGTGCACAAAAATATATTTTGACAAACCAGTGAAGGTTGGAGGTGCGCCGGTTGCTGCTGGTGCTTACGCATTATTCACAATACCCGGGAAAGATGAATGGGTGGTGATTTTAAATACTGATACAACACTATATGGGAGTTATGATTATAACTCCAAAAATGACGTGGTGAGATTTCCGGCTATAGCGCATAAGTCAAACCGGTATTACGAGGCGCTAACCATTGATATTGACTTCGTTCCAAATAATGCAAAAATATATATATCCTGGGTCGACACACAAATTGGATTTGAAGTTGAAACGACTACTGATGCAGAAGTAATGACGTTTATCAATGAGGAATTATTGACCGGAAAATGTAAAGATGCAGATCAATATGGGATGGGCGCCAGTTATTATTATTATCCGAAAGTGAATCTGAACGATGGCCTCAAGCTCGTTGATAAAATGATTGAAGCCGGGGGAAACGAAGCCTGGGCAATGCGACTTAAGATGAACATTCATGAGGAATTACACCAGTACAATAAGGC
>QMOR01000079.1 GCA_003648285.1 Bacteroidota bacterium | reverse complement strand
TGGCAAACCCCGAGGGCTATCGCAAGGCGCTCCGACTCATGAAACTTGCAGAAAAATTCAACCTCCCAATCCTTTGTCTGATAGATACACCTGGCGCAAATCCGGGTATAGAAGCAGAGGAGCGAGGTCAGGCAGAGGCAATCGCCCGCAATCTGATCGAGATGGTTCAGCTAAAGGTTCCTGTGATGTGCTATATCATCGGCGAAGGAGCTTCCGGAGGTGCGATTGGAATTGGCGTAGGTGACAAGGTTTTCATGCTCGAGAATACCTGGTACTCAGTGATCGCTCCCGAATCATGCTCATCTATCCTGTGGCGTAGCTGGGATCACAAAGAAGAAGCAGCAGAAGCGCTCAAGCTCACAGCTGATCATATGTACGACTTCGGCCTCGTCGATGGGATCGTCAAAGAACCCCTCGGAGGCGCACATACCGATCCAGAAGAAATGGCCAAAATGCTGCGCAGACACATCAAGTCTACACTCAGCGAACTGGATGAAATATCTCCAGAGCTCAGAATTCAACAACGCATAGACAAGTACAGCAAGATGGGTCGATTCGAAATAAACGAAAAGGTCATCACAACACCTTCATAGCCCGTGCCCGACCCCTGACAATGCTCACCCGCCTCAAACAAATATTGTACAACTTCAAGCTCAGGCGATACCGTACAACAAATCTGCACCTGCTCCCGGACAAGCATTTTCAGAATATCAAATCGATAGGCATCGTCTTTGATGCCACTTCCGAAAAAAACCACAAGTCCATCCTCAATTTTCAAAACAAACTTAAGGACGAGGGAAGAGACGTACAACTCCTGGGCTTTTTCAATCAAAAGGAAGAGCCAGGTCCACAGACATTCAGTTACTTCTACATCGACGGGGTCGGATTTGCAATGACGCCCACAAGCGATGTCGCAAAACAGTTTATTGAGCATCCATTTGATGTCCTGATCAATCTTGACTACGATTGCAATACGACCATAAACTACATTTGTGCAGCTTCGAGAGCCCTGTTTAAAATAGGCCCTGCTACCGGCAATCCTGACCACTACGACCTTATGATTGATTTAGGCGAGCACTATAAGATGGGTCCTTTTATTAAAGAAATACGCAGCACATTTAATTTGATTAATTAATAACAATGGATCGATTCAGAGGCACAGGAGTCGCCGTTGTGACACCCTTTTTAAATAATAACATTGATTACAACGCATTGGGCCTCATACTGAACCACTGTATTTCCGGAGGCATTGATTATATTGTAAGCCTTGGCACTACTGGCGAATCTCCGACCCTGTCAAACGATGAGAAACGGGCTGTTCTTGACTTTACTATTGAATTTGCAAATGGCAGAACACCAATTGTCGCCGGCAATTTTGGTGGAAACAATACGCAAGCTGTTTGCAATGATATCGACAATTTCAACTTTGACGGTATTGACGCAATCCTTTCGAGCAGTCCGGCCTATAACAAACCCTCTCAAGAAGGACTCTACCAGCACTACTCAAAAATCGCCAATCACTCCCCGCGCCCGGTCATCATTTACAATGTACCCGGGCGCACTGCCAGCAATATCACGGCAGAAACCACACTCCGCATCGCACATGGCAACTCCAATATTATTGGAATAAAAGAGGCATCGGCAGACCTTGTGCAGTCGTCAGAGATCATCAAAGGGAAACCCGAAAACTTCCTAGTGCTCTCAGGAGATGACCCCACCGCACTCAAAATGATGCAGGGTGGCGGCGATGGCGTCATATCCGTCATCGCAAACGCCTATCCAAAAGCATTTAGCGACATGGCACGTTTCGCGTTAAATGACGAATCAGACAGAGCTTCCAAAATACACCATGCCCTACTCGATATGCATCCATTATTATATCTTGAAGGAAATCCATCAGGCATAAAAGGCGCACTTCATATTCTCGGTTTGTGCTCTGCAGATGTCAGGTTGCCACTTACATCTCTCACGGAGAATACAATGACTGCGTTAAAAATTGTGATGGCTGGAATTCATTTATAAAACAAATAAAACATGAATCGCGATAGCCGCAAATCAGCAAGACATTTTGAATTTTGGCTTATGTAATCCTGAGCTGGTCGAAGGGTTACATTTTGACCAAAGGGACTCCGTGTTGCGGTTTCAATATCCCTTAGCCCTCTCCACCAATCCCCGAAACGTCTCCCCAATACTCTGCTTATTATTTCGGGTCTGACTAAACTCCACCTTGTCACCAACAGGGCGCAGTACCATATTAAATACAAAATCTTCTCCGCCACTGATCGTATCGGACAATGCACCAAATCGCAGGTCAAATAACTCATAGGTCGTATCGCGGTCAAGGACCTGCAGGTATCCATCAGAAAACCAGTTGAGCGTCTGGTACTCCGGATACGTTTCGAGAAACTTAATCGCTGCTTTGTCCTTCGGCAGAATATTTATCCAATGCATATTGGGATCAGAATCAAGCATTGAATACAGACCAATATAAAATGCATCGTCTGACTCAGCCACACAACTCCAGAGCACGTTCTGCAAAATCACCGGGCCTACCCTCTGGCGATCTACTTCAATATTTCTACTCTCAAGGGCGCGGTCGAATACACCGTCTATGTGCTGCCTGTTGAATACAGTAAATAACATGTAAGCTGAACTCAATCCAATCCCCAGCCAGTTTACAATACTACGAGCGCGTGATCCTCTTCTCAAAAATGCCACAATCACAACGCAAAGAAGAAAAGGGACTGTGTATGCGGGATCCACTACGGATATGGTATTAAAAGCCACACGATAGTCAGAGAAAGGCTGAAATATCTGGGTCCCATATGCTGTGAAACAATCGAGGCTGAAGTGTGTGAAAAAAGCAAGAAAAAACAGGATATACCATTCGTGGAAGGTGGCTTCGACATCACGCAAATCTCTCGACAAATAGTACCGGAATAGCCGCCATGTCAGAAAGAGACTAAAACTTCCCGCCAGAAGAACGGCAGATAGTGATTCCGAGGCACGATATATCCCCCAGGTGATCAGAGCCAGTATTGCGACATTGATGCCGGCGACGACATATTTATAGACAGATGACCGGTAGGCACCCGATCGGTAGAGATATGACAGGAGCCAGGCAAACGCCACGGGGGCCAGGACCGCGAAAAAAATCGAGTGTGTGATGCCCCGATGTACTACCAGAGCGTCCAGTTCAGTCATGAAGAGGTTGGCCAGTACGTCAAGGTCGGGAATGGTCCCGCCGATAGCCCCCCAGACAATGGCGCGATTACCAATCTTCTTTCCCAGGACGACCTCTCCTACTGCAGCACCCAGCACGATTTGCGTCAGAGAATCCATTAATTAATACGCGTGTTTGAAGAAGTGAAGACTATCACCCCTGCGACATTCCATTCTGAGCGATACCCAGGATTTTCAGGGCGCGTTGGGAAGCGAGCTGTTCAGCGCTTTTTTTTGAAAAAGCCTCTGCTGTGGCTACCTCATCCCCGTTCACAGCGACAGCTATCTTAAACCGGTCGCGCTTATCAAACTTATACTTTTGTTTCATGCGGTAATCGACATCCCTACCGGTCTTTTGGCACCACTCGAGCAACTGACTTTTATAATTATCGTCCTGCTGCTCCAGCTCATGAATATTGATGTGATTGCGCAAAATGCGTCCGATCACGATTTGCTTGGTTCCGTTGTATCCCCTTTCGAGGTAGATCGCACCGATGAGCGCTTCGAGGGCATTCCCCTTCATGGAGTCACTCAACCGTGTTTCGTTGTATTCACGGAGGATGACATCCAGACCCATATCATCGGCGATCTGGTTGAGCGTACTGCGCTTCACGATTTTTGACCGCATCTTGGTCAGAAATCCCTCTGAGCCATTCGGGTATTTTTTGAATAAATATTCTGCTACAATTGTACTCAGTACGGCATCTCCAAGAAACTCAAGTCTTTCATTGCTACGCAACGGAGAGGTTTTGTCAGTACTTGAAGATTTGTGATGAAAAGCGAGCCTGAAAATCGGAAGATTTGCCGGCGTGAAGCCTATGATCGAAGAAATGCGTTTTGCAAAATCTCTGTCTTTTGCTAAAAATTGATTGTATAATCTTAAAATCGTAGTCAAACTCCTTTTAGATTTTTTTAAATATCACACATGCGTTATGGCCGCCAAAGCCAAACGTATTGCTCAGTACAGTACGGACTTCCCGCTCCTGGGCCTGATTAAAGGTGAAGTTCAATTTGCTATCGATCTCAGGATCGTCTGTAAAGTGGTTTATTGTAGGTGGTATAAAGTTATCATTTATTGCCAGAATTCCGGCTATTGCTTCTGCTGCTCCGGCCGCACCGAGCAGATGGCCCATCATGGACTTGGTAGAGCTGATATTCATCTTATAGCTGTGATCTCCAAACACGGCCTGAATAGCTGCAACTTCAGCGATATCTCCAAGTGGTGTGGACGTCCCATGCACATTGATATAGTCGATTTCGTCAAGATTCATTTGTGCATCCTGCAAAGCAATTTTCATCACATTGCGTGCTCCGATTCCTTCCGGATGCGGTGCGGTCATGTGATATGCATCAGCTGTCATCCCAGTACCACCAATTTCGGCATAAATGTGTGCACCGCGTGCCTTTGCATGTTCGTATGACTCCAGGATGAGAGCACCTGCTCCTTCGCCGAGTACAAATCCGTCGCGATCGACATCGAATGGCCGGCAAGCTGTTTCGGGATCATCATTCCTGGTGGAAAGCGCCTTCATACTTCCAAATCCACCGACACCGGCATGCGTAATGGGTGCTTCAGATCCACCCGTCACCATCACATCAGCCTTTCCGAGGCGGATATAATCCACACTATTGCCAATGGCATGATTAGACGAGGCACAAGCACTTACGGTTGCGTAATTAATACCACGTAATCCATACTTGATCGATATCTGACCTGGTGCAATGTCGGCGATGAGTTTTGGAATCAGAAAAGGGCTGTACACCGGTACTTTAACCGCTCTCCCTGCCTCTTCGATACCTTGCTCCATCGTCTCAAAACCACCGATTCCACTTCCCCAAATGCAACCGGCCCGGTCAAGATCTATTTTTTCCAGGTCAAGGCCGGAGTCCTCCATAGCCTCAGCCACGACGACCATTGCATACTGCGTGAATTTATCCATCCGGTTCACATCACGTCGATTCAGGAATTGTGTCGGGTCAAACCCTTTCAATTCACACGCAAATGTGGTGCGATAACCCGTTGCATCATACGTTTTGATTGTGGCTGCTCCACTCTTTCCCGCTTTGAGCCCCTGCCGGTATTCAGCTATTGTACTCCCAATGGGTGTCAATGCACCCATACCTGTGACCACTACCCTTTTCATACCTGATTTTGATTTAAATACACCATGCAAGCCCTAAAATAGAATATCCACAAACAAGTCACCTCATTTGTGGATATTAAAATAAGGTATGTCTTACTGGTTAGGACTGCAGCTGCGATTCGAGATATGTAATCGCGTCCCCAACCGTCTGAATGTTCTCAGCTTGCTCATCTGGAATCGAGATATCAAAAGTTTTTTCAAACTCCATGATAAGCTCTACTGTATCCAATGAATCCGCTCCAAGGTCATTTGTAAAATTGGCCTCTGGATTTACTTCTGATTCGTCAATGCCAAGTTTATCGACAATAATTTTCGTAACCTTTTCAGCAATGTCACTCATAATCTGTTGCTTTTTTTAAAATTTGAATTGCAAAAATACGCTAATCCCTTGTCCTAACCAATGTTTGAACATCTTTTTGATATTCAGTTATACCCAAATGTGAGGGCCTGTTAACTCCAACGAGGACTATTTCGGTTTCCTGGCTCACCTTTCGACGGTTGTAGTATCTTCGCCACACCTAATTCTACACGGGACTTCCACAACACGATATATGCATAAAGTTAACCATCAGAGTACTAAAATACTTGCCACCATAGGACCAGTTTCCAGCTCGTATAAAAACCTGCTTGCACTTGTAAAGGCAGGTGTTGATGTTTTTCGCCTCAATTTTTCGCATGGCACACATGAGGAGCACCAAAAGGTCATCGATCATATTGTGGCCATCAACAAAAAACATCGTTGTCATACGGGCATATTATGTGACCTGCAAGGACCAAAACTCCGCATCGGAAAAATTGGCAAAGGGACTGTAACTCTCAAGGATGGCGAAGACATCCTCTTCACTACAAAACCTTGTGTGGGCAATGAAAACAAAGTCTACCTCAACTATAAAAAGTTTATCACCGATATCAAACCAGGCGAACGCGTACTCATCGATGATGGCTCACTGGTTCTCAGTGTCAAAAAAATTGTTGACGAAAACTGCGCCATACTAAAGATCATACATGGCGGACCTCTTTCTTCTAACAAAGGTGTGAATCTGCCCGATTCGAAAGTTTCACTCCCATGCCTGACTAAAAAGGATCATAGAGATCTCAGGTTTATCCTGACGCAGCCCGTCAACTGGATCGCGCTCTCTTTTGTCCGTTCTGGTGCTGATATAGACAAGCTGAAGAAAATCATTACCGCCGCAAATCATCCCGCAAAGATTATCGCCAAAATCGAAAAGCCTGAAGCTGTCGCGGATATCAACAGGATCATCAAGAAATCAAACGGCATCATGGTCGCAAGGGGCGATCTGGGCGTGGAAGTGCCAATGGAGCAACTTCCGGGTATTCAAAAACAGATTATTCAAAAGTGTATTCAGCGTGCCAGGCCTGTCATCGTCGCCACTCAGATGATGAATAGTATGATTGAAAACCCAAGCCCGACACGAGCTGAAGTCACAGATGTGGCAAATGCTGTACTTGATGGTGCAGATGCAGTAATGCTCAGCGGAGAAACGAGCATCGGGAAGTACCCGATAGAAGTGGTAATGGCCATGAATAAGATCATCGGGGAGGCGGAAAAAAATTATGAACTGTCAGGTAAGCGCCCTAAAGCATCCTATAAGTCACGCACTTTCTTTTCAGATGTCGTGTGTTTCAGTGCTGCCAAAACAGCAGATGAGATCAATGCAAAGGCGATCATCGGCATGACCAAGTCTGGATTTACTGCCTTTAAGCTATCCAGTTATCGGCCAAAATCCAGGATCTATATCTTTTCAGACGAGCGTCACATGCTTGCTACACTCAATATGGTTTGGGGCGTACAATGTTTCTACTATGACAAATTCACAACAACTGACGAAACTATTGAAGACGTTGTAAAGATTTTGAAAAAACTCGGTCGTATTGTGAAAGGTGATGTCATTATCAACACAGGGAGCATGCCGCTCCACAAGAGGTACCGTACCAATATGCTCAAAATCACCATCGTCGAATGAGCAAATTAGCGGGAAGGCATACTGACAACCACACAAACAGTACAATGCTATTGGTAGAGCGACGTTTGATAGTGGAAATGATGATGCATCAAAAATCCTGTATTCTCACTCTCGTGTTGTGCTTGGCGGCGATGTTGCCCGTAAGTGTAACAGGACAGATCCCAGGCGTCCTCACATCTGAAGAACTCAACCTGCAAAGGCTCTTTATTGAAGCCAGCAGGGAAAAACTGCTGGGCTCATATGAAGAAGCTGCTGTGCTCTACAACGAGGTGCTCGAGCATGATTCCAGAAATGATGCCGCGGCATACGAATTGTCACGTGTCTACGAATCTCTTGAACGTTACGATGACGCACTGGTGCAAATCAAAAGAGCCATCAGGCTGAATTCCGACAACACATGGTATCATCTCATGAAGGCAGACATCTACGAACAGATGGAAAACTATCCGGCTGCGATTGAAGTATTTGAACATCTCACCTCTGTCAAACCTCAAGAAAACTATTACTTCCTGCACCTCGTCGAATTGCTGCTAAGAACAAATCAACCCGAAAGAGCACTTGTGATCCTCGACAATTTTGAAAAAAATGCCGGTATTCTTCCTGAGATCATCAACTACAAGGTTGAGGTCCTTGATGAATTGAACCGACCTGCTGAGGCTGCAGAGGAGCTTGAAAAGCTTGTCGGTCTCTATCCACGAAACCTTGAATATCTTCACTTATTAGCTTCTTACAGAATCAAGGCGGGTCAAACATCCAAAGCCGAATCAACATATCTGCGCATACTTGAGATCAATCCGGATGATCCCCGGGCCAATCTTGCCGTTGCCGATCATTACAAAGCTGATGGAGAAGACGCAAACTATCTGAGGTCGATCAAACTGATCATGGAGAATCCTGCCATAGAGCTGGATGCCAAAATCGCTGAACTCATTCCCTTTGTTGAAAAATATGCTGAATCGCCAGACCCTGAATATGCTCAAGCTCTTGGCACAATCATCATTGATTTGGTGCGCCAATATGAAGACGAAGCAAAAACTCACGCTCTGTACGGCGATTTTTTGTATCAAACGGGTAAGCTTGCAGAAGCTGAGGTTGAGTATAAAAAGACACTTGTCCTGAACAAAAGTGTCTTGCAGGTCTGGGAGCAACTCATGTATGTCCAGGCAGAGCTCAATGACATGGATGGCCTCCTGCGCACAGCCGATGAGGCACTAAATGTTTTCCCAAATCAAGGCTCAATTTACTACCTCAGCGGTCTGGCATATGCATACAAAGAAGATTATACGCAGGCTGTTTCATCTTTGCAACAAGCGCTGATTATGTCCGGCCGCAATCCTGAGTTAAAATTTAATGTTACCTCGCTGCTTGCCAAAGTGTATATGCAGATGGGTGATGATGACAAGGCGAATGAAGCGTTTGACAAAGCACTGGAACTGCAGCCTGACAATATTGATCTTTTGGATACCTACAGCAAGTACCTGGCGCAGCAGGGACGGTCACTGAACAAGGCCGAAACATATGCCAAAAAGGTGCTCAGTGCAAACCCGTCGAGTCATGAAACGGAACATTTGCTTGCATTTATCGCTCTTCAAAAGGGAGACTCCAAGAGTGCATTGCGCTATATGGAAGATGCAATGGATCACGGGGCCGGAGATAATTATCATTCGCTGGAGTTGTATGGTGATATCTTGTACACCACGGGGCAAACTGACGAGGCAGTTGAGTACTGGCAATTATCACTCAGTGGTGGTAACAAGTCTGAACTTCTCAAACGAAAAATCGCTGAACGTAAAATTGTACATTGATCGCAAGCGCCGGAAACACAAGACTTTGGACATATGTCGCACTGACCCTCTGCATCATCGGATTGACGATGTCGTGTCGTGGCAGTAAAAAGCTCAAGTCTGGCTATGTTGCCGGTTCGCTTACAGCTGAGTCACTGTACGACACTCTCGAGGCGAGACAGCCGAGTTACAAATGGTTTAGTGCAAAAGGTAAAATCAGGGCACAAACGGATGAGATCGCTGTGGGTGCAACCATCCAACTGCGGATGCTGCATGACAGTCTGATTTGGATCAGGGCTGAAAAACTGGGCTTCGAAGTTGGCCGGGTACTGATCAAGCCAGACTCAGCATATGTGATAAATCGTATAAACCGGGAGTACTACGCAGTAGAGTTGTCTGAATTCATGAAAGAATACAACGCACCATTTGGATTTGAAGACTTGCAACGGATGTTGGCAGGTGGGACAATAGAGCTGCCGGCAAATCAGATTCAAACGGAAGCACGAGATGAATTCACAAGGTTGAGAATACATACTGAAGATTTTGTCGGGCTCTATTGGTTTGATGAATTATTGATATTGGACCACAGTCTACTCGTCGATTCATACGGAAGAAGTGTTGAAGTCACGTTTGATGATTACCGGTCTGTGCAGGGGAATGGAGATATTCCTTTTGCAAAAGAACTCAAGCTATTTGATGGTGAGAGTACGACAGAGCTCATCCTGAATTTTTCCGAGATCGAAATAGACATTCCCAGGTCCGTACGTTTTCAAATCCCCTCGAATTATGAAAGAGTGGATTAGCATCACCCTGTTTATGATCATCGCCCTGGGTACGCACGGGCAGAGCAGTCGCTCAGATTTGGAGGCCCAGCGCACTTCACTCCTCAAGCAGATCGCATCTAACACAAAGCTCCTTGCGAATGCCGAAAAGCGCGAAAAGTCCACATTGTCAGATATACAGGGGATAAAGGCGCAGATCATTCTCAGACAGCGAGTAGTGGGTACTATCAAGGATGAATTGCACCTCATGACATCGTCTATTTCCAGAACTGAGCAGAATCTCAAACAATTGAATACCTCGGCCAATAATCTGAAAGCACAGCAAGCCAGGCATATGAAGCAAGCCTATATGAGTCGGAAAATGGAGAATCCTGCAGTCTATCTGCTCTCCGCAAATTCGATGAATGAAGCATTTGCCCGGTGGCGTTACCTGGAGGCACTAAGTCGTGTGAGAAGGCAGACATTTAGTCTCCTGATTATGCAATCTGACAGTATTAATATAGAGTTAGCTCGATTGCAAAGGCTTAGGGCAGACAAGCAATTGCTGGCAGAAAATGCCATTGAGCAGGAAAGGGCACTCAATAAAACTAAAAAGCAATCTGAAGTAGTGCTGCGCGATTTGCGGAAACAGGAAAAGCAGATAAAGGCAGAACTCGACCGGCAGAAACGCGAAAGTGCCCGACTCGCCTCTGAGATAGAACGCATCATTTCGGCCGAAGTGAGCAAATCGACAACTAAAAATGCATTGCCCAATGCTCCCGAACTCGCTGCACTTACCGCGGGATTTGAGGGAAACAAAGGTAAGCTCCCATGGCCGGTCGATCGGGGCATGATCACTGGGCACTTCGGAAACCAACCCCACCCGGTCATCAAGTCTATCAAAATATCTAATAACGGAGTGGATATTACAGCACCTCCGGGACAG
>QMOR01000078.1 GCA_003648285.1 Bacteroidota bacterium | reverse complement strand
TTTTCTCCCCGGGAGGTTAAAAATTTCTGCTTGTGCCGGTCTTCAACCATGTAAAACTCACACCCTACGATGGGTTTTAGTCCACGTTTGTTTGCTTCGGCAACGAACTTGAAAGCCCCAAACATGTTACCGTGGTCGGTCAGGGCGACTCCCTTCTGCCCATCGGCAAGTGCTTTATCCATCATTGCCGGTATCTGCGCGGCGCCGTCGAGGAGAGAAAACTGCGTATGGCAGTGGAGATGGACAAAGTCAGTCATAGGTTGGAGAAAATTGTAATAGAATCAAGGTCAAGTATCGCCCGATCAAATGTAAATGTTTTATATGTTTAAGAGATCAATATGATTGGATTTATTATTAAGTAATTTAGGATATGAAGAAGCGCAAAATTATCAAGATGGTATTGTACGGTGTAGTCTTCGCCCTGGTGGCGATTCAGTTTGTTCCGGTTGACAGGAGTGTTCCCGAAGTAGATCCCAACAGTGATTTCCTGGTGGCATTTGAGGCACCTGGGTCGATTAAGACATTGATGCAGACCGCGTGCTATGACTGTCATTCATATCAGTCAAAATATCCGTGGTATGCATATGTAGCACCTGTTTCAATATGGGTGCAGGATCATATAGATGATGGCAGAAAGCACCTTAATTTTTCGAAGTGGGCAAGTTATGATGCTGAGCGTCGCGACCACAAGCTCGAAGAATTGGTTGAGGAAGTGGGAGAGGGGCATATGCCGCTTGACTCATACCTCAGGGCTCATCCGGAGGCCCGTATTACTGATGCCCAACGCAAGGAGCTGACAGATTGGTTTGAGCTGATCCGATAGAAAATATTTCCAATGTAATCATGTAGGATGCTGTCGCGACGACAGCCCAGAGGATTGCCGAAATAGTCTATCTTTGCGGCCCTTAAAATTACCACCACGATTTGCCCAGGTGATGGAATTGGTAGACATGCAAGGTTGAGGGCCTTGTGCTCTTCATTGGGCGTGCAGGTTCGACTCCTGTTCTGGGCACTGAAGGCCTTGTAACTAATTGGTTATGAGGCCTTTTTAATTATGTCCCGAATATTTCCCGAACATCCAGTTGATTTTCGAGGTCTTGGACATGCCCAGAGACAATTCACACAGTGCCAAAGTGCCAATTATTCCGGAAACTTTCTGAATCCATTAACTAGCTCAAATATCGCAGACAGTTTCCTTTGATGCTTTTACCGTGTTTGCTCTAGGAAGTAATGTCGCTTACCCATACCTAGTTGGTGTATGTAATCTCCAGACACAGAAGGAAATCGGGGCTTGGAAGTCGCGATTAGAGGGCGTATATTTGAAATAATGTCTTCTAATCATCGTCAAACACTTGTTGCAATAATCCTTGTGGTTCCGATATTGGTTTTCGGGCAGTTGTCGCTGGAATGGGAATTGAGTGTCCCGGGAGGAGGGACGGGATTCCCGTCTTACAGCGCAAATTCACATAAATCCTTGAAGTCGATTGCCACTGACGATGGAGGCTTTATCGTCCTTGGGCACAAGGCCATGTACGGAAGTGAATATCCTAATGCGGAAATGATATATGTCTTTAAACATGATGAGCAAAGCAATTTGGTGTGGGAGTACGAATACGAAACCGAATTCGGGATCCACGATGAGTCCTACGACATTGCTCAGGACAACAATGGCAATATTTATATAGGTGGCACGGAATTGGAGTTTTACAAGTGGGATTGGGAATATCCCGACATAGACTCAAGATTTTTGTTAGTCAAATTGGACCCCGATGGCGAGTTTTTATGGAAAAAGTCGCTTTATGGCGGTGCTAATGGTAGTGTCCTGTGTCACAATATCGCGATTGATGCCAACGACAATATTTATACCTCAGGAAATTTTCGCGGTGAAAATGCAATACACGCAACCGTAAATAAATTCTCCAGCAATGGTGATTCTTTGTGGGGAGCAAGTGTATGGCCTGGATTTGCTGAAACAATGCATTTAAACGATTCAACGGTCATGCTAATTAGCCGGGGTGCAAGCGAGCTCATTGTTCACTTTAGCCTTGCCGGCGTGGAGCTGTATCGCAAACAACTGGACCTGATAAATTCATCACGTAACCCCCCGAAGTTTGATGCCGATGGGAATATATACATGTGCCATAGTACAGGTGAATTTAAATTGATCAAGATGGACATGTACGGAGACACGTTATGGCAATATTCGAAACAAACCAACCTCCCTCACAATATCTATGCGGATGAGATGAAAGATATGTCTGTTGACGACAAAGGTTATGTATATGCGACCGGTCGCTATTACGGTGCGCATTACGGTGATCCGGAACTGTATTCCAATTGCGACATATTGACGGTCAAACTCGATCCAACGGGGAAATTGATCTGGGAAAATATCTATCGCTTCGACAATACGAGTTCATGCCAAGTCGGTAACAAAGTCCTTGCTGCAGAAAATGGCAATGTCTACGTAACTGGACGTCAATCGGTCAGTTTCGATGACGACCTCTATTACTCCAAAGACAAGGTATTGCTCACATATGACGAGGACGGCAATCTCCTGGACAGTTTATACCATGACGGCACACATTTTATAGAAGATATTGGTATAAATATGCGACTCTCCGTTGATGCAATCTATGTCTACGGGTGGGCACTGCCGGAAAACGGTGCCATGACCCAGGATGTCATAAAGTATTCATTGACAACTGCTACGCACGATCTCGCTGCACAGGCACGATTCCCAGTGCTTTACCCTAATCCTGCAGACGATAGATTTCAAATCGATTACCGTTCCGAACTGGATCGAGTTGTTATATATGACCTACTTGGCCGCACGGTGTATATCGACCGCACAATTGTTGCAGATGAGCCAATCGTATTTGGAGATCTGGCATTCGGAGCCTATGCGGTCTTGATGGTCACAAAGCAGGGTGAGGTTTTCACAGAACGGTTGATCGTAAAGTGATCCTGCTGCGGCAATCATCCTTTGAATATACCCAAGGTTTACCAAACTACTTTTCAGAATTGGATATATGACGGTCATGTGTCTTAGAACACTTGGCATTACACTTTTCACAACTGTTCGAGGAATATGACCCAGTAGAGCAAATCGATAGGCTTTCCAGATTACAAGAAGTCTCTATCAACGAAAAGCAGTTTGCTCAGATGATTGGTAGGTGTAGGATGTACCCCCATTTACCATCAGGGATAAAGAAAACCATTCCGAAGCTCTCTTTAAGTGACTCTCAGATATCCAAAGTGGTTAATGGGTACTATAAGGACAACGTATTTGGCAGAAACAATTGTGAAATCGATTTGTGGTCTCTGTATATTCTGTTTACATCAGCAAATAAGAGCTCGTATTTGGATACAGTGTTAGACAAGAATGTCAATGCTGCTGGATTCGTATCCACACTTGTAAAGGCCCTCGATAGTAATTCTGAGTTTTGGTATTTCAACTGATACTGATGACCTCTCTTTACTTCGGTTTTGAGGGGTCATTATGGTTCGTGCAGTGAATCGAATGGGATTGCTATCCCGATGCATCCGGTCAGCTAACAGTATTACTGTATGAACTGCAAGAGGTCTTTGACAAGTTAGATCCAAGTTTATCGTTCAGCAAGTCCTAATCTGCCGTGACTTTCGCACTCGTCTATACCAACCCATCCGGTAATATTACACGTCCCAGTTATCCGGATATTATGCTTACTGGGCACCTGTGGTAGCTCTACATGCTACTCAAGCTCGATTTTATGGATTATTTGATCCTGGGAGAAGACGATTGCACCTCGTTCAATGATCGTTGTATGCTGCACCCGGTGAGCCAAGGATTTAATACCACCTTTGTATTCGTGATTTAAGGGAAAAGGGCTGGATCGAGAGCTCAAATTATTTCAGAAGGTAGCAGTAGAGGTGACAGCGACCTAGCTGAGTTATTCGGAAATGTTTTGTTAAAATGCATTGTGATGCGATTCTAAAAAGGAGGTCCAGCATATAACTATGGGCATAAATAGTATAACATGGACCTCCTTGCAATCAGTATGACACTCGCGACTGGTTTAAACAAAGAGGACCAGGGAGCTTCAAAATCGCTGCACGTTAAATTTACCTTCGATCATTATTACAGTATCAAATGGAAAGTGAGAACGTTCTGGAAAATTCCATGCTTCCTCGAGGACATAAACCGCCTGAAATTCACCCTGTAATTTCTTGTTGTCGATCTTATTGAACAATAGCCAACTGCTAGGCTGAATATTTTGGTATAATTCAAAAGACTCCGAGGCTACATCTTCAATACGGGTCAGTATATAACTACTCAGGTCATCTGATATCGGAGATACATACTGAAGCCGAATTGTATCGGTGATCAGTGGAACATGATTAAAATGGACTTCCTGCCCATAATCAAACTCATCTGTACTTCTCAATATAATGTGAACTGTTAGATCCGACTGGTCCGTGAACCCACCCCCATTCACAGTCCACATAGAGCCGTCTTGTAGTTCAGCAGAGCCACTTGTATTATTCCCCATATTATCACCACAACTTACCAACACCAGCGCAGTTACCACTAAAAACTGAAATATTCTCATATGTAAATTAATTTACTACAAACATGGTACTTTTTGGAAAACCGTCCTCTTCATAAACGATGAATTTGTAGGTTCCTGGTAGAAAGCCTGACAAATCGACAGAATAGTTTTGTACGCCTACTGTTCTTAACTCATTTATTGACCAATGTATTCTGCCAAAATTATCCACAATATGAATTGTAACTTTACCATCTTGTAGTAGTTCATGAGTTAATACAACAGAACCACTAGTGGGATTTGGAAAAACTTTAATTGCCGACCCTGCAATTTGATCTTGATCGTGGTTATTAAATGTATGAATTACATTGGAACTTGGGCCTTCGATCTCCAGGCAGGGATCACAATTTTCCCAATCAACATTGAACACTCGACGGTAACGTTGAATTGATTCCGTCCCACATGATATCGTCAAACGAATAAACAGATCAGCATTTTGTGGAATCAGATAAGAGATGCATTGTGCGGTAGATGGGATTGTGGTGTATGTAAATCCATCAATACTTGCCTCCCAAAAATAACTAGCAAGTCCAGAACAATTTGATTGTTCTGCGCACCAAGTATAAGATTGGCCTTCGTTCCCATAGAATGGCTCAGATATAGATCCACCGAGCGCTGGGTCGCTTGACAGATACTCTGCTACAATTGAAACGACTTCCCGCAGTTGACGACCCATATCAAAAGCCTCATTATCGCCTGGTTGTGCCTCTTCTACACCCAATGCTTCTCCATTATAGAAGACATCTGGGTCAGAAAAATATAATATTCTCCTGTGATGATAACCTATAACAGTTCTTTCGTAATTTTTCTTAGACCAAGAATATGCCCTTGCAAACAAAGGGGATAGAGGATTTGGGCTTGTGTTACCCTGTAATTCATGCTTGCCGCCCATTAAATGGCCTATCTCATGTGTAAATGTTGATGTTCCAAAAGCGGCACGAACGTCTACTATACCAAAACCAAAAAGAAAATCTCCGATATGGTGAATATCAGCAAGACCAAAATAAGGTTCCCCGTCCAATTTGTATTTTTTACCTGTTAGCAATATTACTAAATCTGCTTCAACCAAAAATCGGAGGTCATGTACTGCGTCTCCAACAATGTCTCCACGTGCCCGAAGTAACCGTAGATCGCCAAAAGGATCATCATCCTGTTCCGTAAAATCATGGAGAGAGACGGTCGCGGTATGCTCGTATCTTACTTCTGAAAACTTGATCTCAGTATTGTTGATGGCTATATTTAATTGCTTGACCAGGTCTCTGCCTACTTTTGACATGTCCGAACATCGCTTTTCTGCCTCATCAGTATATAACAACAGCACACGCACATCATTGCCTGGTGTGCTTCTTTTAACAATAACTTCCTCATTCGGGCCGTCAATAATAGCAAATGTATCTTCCATTCCAGTTGCGCAGTCACTATCAGAGAACGCTAGCGAATCAAACTCTAAAAGAACAGTGTTGTATCCACCAAAATCCATAATTTGATATGCGTTCTCCTCAAGTCGAATTGTTCCAGAGATGTTACCTGAGTCCTCAATCAACAAAATTGCTCCGTCCTCATTTGTAAATTCACCATACCAAGTAAAGTCTGTTCCATCATGCCAGACTTGCTTAGCCCGCACATTAATGTCGCCACTGCGGCCAGGCAATTGAAATACCAAAATGCCAGAATCTTGACAAGCCTCTAGGTCACCAATAATTACGGGTGTAACTGACCTATAGATATCGTCCGCAAGAATGCTGTCTTTAAGATCCGCCAGACTCGGTAGAATCGTTATGCTGTCCCACATAGTTTCGGTAAAAAATTGGCTTTGACAATAAGTGGATTTAATGCAAACACACTGAATAATCAAAGCCGTCATCGCCAGTAAATACTTTTTCTTACAGTTGCTTGCACAAAATAACAAGCTGAACAGCAATAATGCATTTGCGCTCAGCTGACATAAAATAAATCGTGATTTCATAATTCAAAATTTATCGGATTAATAAAAAATATGTCAGTCACTAGCCTTATACACATGTGCATAAAACTTCAGGGGGTAGAGCTTGTAATTTGCAATTACTTAAATTGCCTATTCAGAAGCATTAATTTCGCTCCTTAAGGTGAAACTTATAAGGTGGGACACAATTAATGAAAGCCGGGAATGAGGAACCGCAGTTATTCAGGGAATTAATCAACTACATCATATAGACACAATGTAGTTGATTTTATTGTAGCCTGAAAGACAATAGAACAACCCCAATATGGAGGATTCACAAAATTACAAGCAATTAAATTGCTTGTAGCCAATGTGTTATATCGTACCACCTTTTTAATATTGCCAAAGTGAGCATGGAAATAATCGAAATAAATGTTAAACAACATACTGAATGGCACGGAAATATTTGGTTGACATGAATAATTTTGGTAGATGTTAATAATGCAATTTAAAATTGCATTTTGACATTTAAGTACGGTAAGGATATCTCTGCACATACATTCTTCAATTGCAGGACAAATTCGAAAAAATATATGCATCTTTTTCATAACTCGACATATGATTGTTGTATATCTCAACCCCACATACTATCCACAACATCGTTGAGCTCGTCTGCCTTGTGCAAGGGCTTGAACCGGCGTGTTGTAACCGATGAAGGCTGGACCGTACGGAAGATAATCAAGGGGTAAGGTGCAAAATCCGGACAAAGTGACCCACCTAAACCGGAATCAGTGGGTCACTTTACTCCGGTTTAGGTGGGTCACTTTGTCCGGGTTTTGCATTCATAGAGCTGACTCCTGTTCTGGGCACTGAAGGCCTCGCAGCATTACAGTTGCGGGGCCTTTGTTTATTGAATCTCAATGTTTGCTGAACACACATTAAGTTGCCGAGTGCTACGGTCTAAGGAACAATCTTCGAAGCTGAAAACAACAAGAATATGCCCACTGGTCTCCCAGCAAACACATTCTTGCATTTTTTCAAAAGAAGTATCCACTTTAGCCACAGCAGGCTGGTATGTTGCTGATACAACAACAGTTCGAAAATGAATTGAGGTTGTTGTCAATTTGTGAATTGAACGAGGCATTTGCCTCTGCTAAACACATTGGTTCAGTCCATTCATAGTTTGCAATGCAATATGCCTTGTCTCTGCCAAACTCATCGAGTGATGAATTCACATCAAGGTTCAGTTGTCCATTACAATCTATCGTGAACGATGAAAAAAGAAGATAGCTAGCGATTGCGATTATCGTACAAGTTATTTTTTTGCTAATCATGATTTATGTGGTTAAAAGGTTAATCAATTTTATCTCTGAATTCGATCATGCGAATCACATCCGCATTACTAACGGGTTCAGATGGGTAAAATATCTGCGCTAGTATTTCTGGACTTAGGTCCTTCATTTGAGGATATTTTTCTCTAACCTGACGGATCAGGCTTATATGATCGCACATGATGTCAAAATATTCGGCGGCACGATCGATTTGCGAAATGTCAGCAGTAATATTGCACACGTCGTTGTTTGGTGTGTTTTCGATGACATCTTTTAGGGCAATCATGTCTAAGTTATTGTACATGATAAGATCCTTTTGCATTGATTGAACGTCATGAATCTGCTTGGTTAACGGGTCATTCAAAAGATTTTCGATAAGTACTTCGTCAGTTTTTAATGAGTCATTTTGCGCCCCGCATGCAATAACGAATGCCAGGGAGAAAAGAATGAAGGTTGAAATTGTTGCTGTTTTGTAGTTCATAATATTAGTATTTTAAGTTTAACATCCATATCCATACGTGCTATAAAGGCAACGACAGAATTTTAGCCTGGCTACTACGATAGCCACAACTATCCCAATGGCGGCCGGTACACCTCCAGTCACTATCGAGGTACCCCCCATGGCCACTGTTGCATCTATTACATCACTTTGGAACTGATCGAAACAAGGCAGTCGTCGGCCTTGATTCTCTTGGGATTGATCCACTGCGTCAAGAATTACGCTGTTTATTTCTTCCCGGTCTAGATAGTCGTAATTGGCAATCAAAGCATTAAGTAATTCCATATCGAAGCCCTCAAGTACTGCAATGAGCCGTGTGAGTATTGGAGACAGCCCAAGGCATGCCTCATAACTTCCACCGGCCGTAGTACATTCCTCAAAAGCAATCAGTTCGTTTGTAAATTCTTCACTATCAAATTCGTCCAGAATAGCGACAATCGGGTCAAAAACACCATTCGTAAATCCATCGTAGAAGTCCAGAAAACGCGGATCTTCCATCATGTCGGTTGTCGCATCATCGCAGCAACGCATACCGATCGAAGGATCCTGGGTCAGTTGGTCATTCGACAATTCAAGATTCTCCTTGTCGCATGACGTCAGGGCCAGCAAGGCCATGAAAAACAGCAGTTTAAGATGTGGGAATTTCATATAAATAGGTTTTGGTTTATGAATACCCTCAATTTGCAGAGATTTATGGCTGATGTCAAACACCGGATTGGCACTTTTGTCATGTGAAGAATCAGTAAATGGCAGATGAAAATCAGTCTAATATGCTGATATTCAGTAATGTGTAATGTTGAATGGCTACACGTAAACCACGTCAAAGGATGTGCGTAGGGGAGGTGTATTCTCGTATTTTGAGATTCTAATTGTGCTCAAAGCCAGAACACACGCATTTTTGTAGAAAAAATGATATTTTTGATACCCTCGCAAATCAATTCCTGTGACGCAAAGGCGTCATCAATAACATGAATTACAACATCGTTCAAACTTTTTGATGCTTTCATACGTTATAGTACAAATGATCAAAAAGACGATACGTAACTAAAAGATATCCACGCTAGTATATGCGTGAAGAAGTAGTTTTCTTATTTTGAGACCTTAGTCGAAACAGCCTGAATGCGAAAGTGTATTCGGGCGTTTCGCTTTTAGGAAAGCTCTAATCCGTGTGAAAGTCACGCAATTGCTTGAGGAAAGGAGACGCAAAGACAAAATCGCGGAGGGTCTGGTTCTTGGTGTTCAGAACTTCTTCATTATTCCCTTCCCACGCCACGGTACCATTGGAGAGTAGTGCAATGCATTTGCCAATCGCCATCACACTATTCATATCGTGTGTGTTGATGACCGTTGTAATATTAAACTCTTTCGTGATGCTCGAGATGAGCTCGTCAATGACCAGGGATGTCATTGGGTCAAGACCGGAGTTGGGTTCATCACACATGAGGTATTTGGGATTGAGCACGATGGCACGTGCAATACCAACGCGCTTTTGCATCCCACCGCTAATCTCTGAGGGATACTTGTTATTTACGCCTTCAAGGTCTACCCGCTCAAGACAGTAATTGACACGATCGAGCTTCTCCTTGCGTGTTTGGTTTGTAAACATGTCCATCGGGAAGCTGATGTTTTCACCGACAGTCATCGAATCAAACAGCGCCGTTCCCTGAAAGAGCATACCGATTTGCATGCGAATCTGACGCGTTTGTGATTTGTTGAGGCTGAAGAAGTCCACATCATCATACCAGATCTTTCCCTGTGTGGGTTGCAACAGACCAACGATAATCTTCAGAAGTACGGTTTTTCCAGCACCACTCCGCCCAATGATCAGATTTGTCTGACCAGCTTCAAAGACGAGGTTGATGCCTTTCAACACTTCTGCGTCATCAAACGATTTGTATATGCCGTCTATCTTTATCATATCAGGCGGTTAAAACTACGGCAATGACATAATCAGCAAGAAGTATCAGGATATTGCTGTACACTACGGCAGCTGTGCTCGCTTTCCCCAACTCGATACTGCCACCCTTTACAAAGTAACCCTGATAGCATGAGACAGAAGCAAGGATATACCCGAACACAAATGCCTTCACAAACATCATAAAGACATTGTACGGATCAAAAAATGCACGTACTCCCTGGATATATTCTGATACAGTAAAAATACCTGTAGGAACGCTCGCTACATATGCTCCGAGCATGCTGACAGCCGCAGCCACACCCACGAGCAGAGGTACGATCAGGAAAGCCGCCAAAATCTTTGGTAATACAAGAAATGCCGCAGTGTTGACACCCATGATTTCCATGGCATCTATATGCTCTTTTTGACGCATGCCACCTATCTCGGATGCCATATTGGAGCCTACTTTACCTGCGAGCACAAGTGACGTGATCGTAGGTGCCAACTCGATGATCGTGATGTCGCGAACCAGATAACCGACGTAGTAGTTAGGGATCAATAACCCTCCCAACTGGTACGAAATCTGGATGGACATCACCGCTCCCATAAAGAAGGAGATCAGGCATACGATGATCAATGACCCGATACCTATCTCATTCATCTGGCGCATCAACTCTTTCCAGTAC
>QMOR01000077.1 GCA_003648285.1 Bacteroidota bacterium | reverse complement strand
GTAGTGATTTCTTCAACCCCGTCCAGGATACTTTTTTTATTGGCAAGAATATTCCCGCCGTCAGAACGAGCAGACCTACCGGAGCAATAAGCGGGTAAAACAAAGCCTGAACTACAACAACAACCGAAGACCACACATATTTTTTATGAAGCATTAAGAGTAAGAAAAGCAAGAGAAGGGGCAGGGCAAATGACCGGGGTAGTCCGCCCTCCATCTTTATTAAATAACCAGGCGTCGCCATAAGTGTCGCAGCGGAAAGGGCTCCGTTGAATCTTCCACCAAGGCGATTTCCAATAAAATACATGAGAAGAACAGATAGAACAAACAACGGAACAGGCAGGATCTTACTCAATTGTACCGAACTGATCATTAGTTGCGATATGCGGTAGATTGCTGCCGGCCCGATTGGTTGCACAGCCCTTGCGTACTCTTTTAACAGGTCTTCCTGAAAGTAATAATCATCGGAATACTGATCCATCCAAAACAAATGTTGAAATACATCGTCGTCAATGAGGTTTTCATTTAATAATGGAGGACTGTAGTAAATGCCACTGGCCAGGATTGCACAAGCGGCAATAGTAAGCGGAAGCCAAAATTTATGAACCTGATTGATCATAGTGTCTCAATATTCCTACTGATAGTGAATTGCAATTCCTACTGATGGTGAATTGCAACGCTGTAAGCTACGAATCAATTATTCTCATGACAAGGTGCAGATAGCAGTGATCATAATGACATATCACCTGCTCAACGAATGCTATACCTATTAATGACTATTTTACAAGTGTAAAGTTACAGGCAAAATGTCACATCAACCTACACCTCGTGCGTCTTCAAGGCAACTCCGCGCTATACTGTTTGCGGATATCGCCGGCTATACTGCCATGATGCAGGAAGACGAGGCCGCGGCATTGCAACAACTTGGTCGCTTTAAAGCCGTACTCGAAGAACAGGTGCCAGACATGACATGCACATATGCGCTTATAGCTTTTCAAGAAGCTGCTGCGCATCCTTATAGTCAGGTGTATCAAATCCCTCCGTATGCTTTGTAATACTGTCTGACAATAACTCCTTAGCCTTTTTAGCTTTGCTCTGTTCCTGCCATAGTCGGGACATACTTGTGGCGGCACGCAATTCAAGTGATATTGATTTTTGCTTTTTCGAAATATTTAACGCGGTCTGAAAAGATGACTCAGCCTCGTCCGCCTTGTTGATGGATTCGGATAGCAACATGACACCTTTAAGGCGGTATATTTCCGCTTCCCACCAGGGTTCATTTATTTGCCTTGCGAGTTCGAGAGCTTTGGTGAGGGTTTGTAATCCCACTTGACTCTCCCCATTCATCCAGTACGCTTCGGCCAGCAATGTTGTATAATATGGAAGGGAGCGTCTGCCATCCGTTCCTTTCAGTACTTCAAGTCCCTTTTGAATTTCCGAAATTCCCTTTCCAGGGTCTCCTAAAGAGGCAGTAGCCCAGCCACCGAGAATTGTTGCCCATCCCAGATAGTAGATAAACTTATTCTTCTCACAAATTACTTTCGCGGCCTCAGCATACTTCTGAACAAGATCAGGCTCCCGCCTGAGTTGATGCAAAATACAGGCGTAATCGTATGAAAGGGCCCAACTAAAGGAATGGTCCAATTTTTTGGAAAGCGAAATGGCTTCGTCCCGGCGTACAATTGTACGGTCATGTCTTCCCAAATGCCACATAGAATGCAAATTGAAAGCAAGACAAAACACGCCCAGATCCATGCCAAAAAGAGCAACTTGCTCCTCGTGTTGATCAAGCGAGTACAAGTCAGAGCCCAAGTTGAAATGCTTGGTAGCTAGCTCAAAATCAGCAAGACCAAAGTATGCACCGCCCATATTTAGATGTGCACATAACATGCTGTTGCGATTATTTGTCTCCTTCCCGGTCTTCAGCAGCTCTCTGCTTGAGTCCAATGCATTCTGATATTCGGCATTTACAACGTAATTCACGCTCAGGCCCCAAAGTATTTGCCCCATTTCCGCTTCTCGACCAAGCTTCATAGACAGGCTTCGGGCTTTTGAAAAATTAATCTTCACATCACTTGATCCATATCCCCGAATGACGATCAAGGCCGGACCCAATGCGACTCTGAAGTCAAGTTCCTTCCCATGGCGTTCAGGTGATTCAGGCATTGAAGACATGAGCTCAAGCCCTTTGGAAAGATGTGCGATTGTTTCAATGTTTTCAAAACGACGGCTCGAACGCACTCCGGCTTGATACCAGTAATGAATTGCATCCTCAACCAACCCGGCTTCTGTATAATGATGTGCGATCATCTCCGGACGTGTCTCAAGTCTATCGGCAAACTTGTCCACCAGAACATTTGCAATTCTCTCATGATACTCAGACCTCTTGCTTTTTATCAGGCTTTGATATGCTGCATCCTGAACAAGTGCATGCCTGAATTGATACGTTGCCGTTGGAGGCACACCATGCTGATCGAGCAGTCCTGAGGATACCAAATGCGCCAGGCCATCTTCCAAATCAACCTTCTTTCCTGCTACAAGGGCATCGCAAAGTTCAAAACTGAACTCCCGTCCAATCGCGGCCCCCATTTGCGCAATTTCCCGGTCATCACCAAGCCGGTCCAATCGTGCTATCAATGCATCGTGCAGAGTTTCAGGTATCGCAAGCGACGCAGATCCGGTTGCACCTGCCGGATCAAATTTTCCACCAACTTGCCTTGATTCAATGACGGATTTTGTCAGTTCTTCCACAAAGAGGGGTATCCCGTCAGTCTTTTTTACGATACGCTCGATTACCTCATCCGGCAGCACCATACTTTGTGCGATTTGCATGACGACAGTGCGTGCCTCAGAAGGGGGCAAGTGCGACAGGGACATTGAAGTAAAGTGCGGCTGGACACCCCAGGGAGGAATAAATTCAGGTCTGAACGAGAGAACAGTCAGGATACGGTGTGTCGGCGATTGCTTCAGTATCAGATTTATCAGCTCAAGAGTGGAGGCATCCATCCAGTGTAGATCCTCGATAATCAGAAGGAGCGGTTGTTGATGCGCACTGGTTAATAATGTGGACATCAACGCTTCAACAGTTCTTTGCTTCTTTTTTTCGGGCGTGAGCGGTAGCTGTATATAATTATCCCCCAACGGGATGGAAAACAACGCTGCGAAAAGCGGTACCACCTGTTCAAGTGCCATGTTATTTTGTCGTACAAAGGCCTCAATATGAGCCAAGGCGCGTTTTTGAGAGCTACCAGGTTCAATTTTAAAGATCTCTCTGTCCATCATATCCATCACAGGATGAAAGGCACTATTTTGATGATATGGTGAACAATAGCATTGAATAATCCTGACATCTGCGTCATCTGTCACCGTTGTTGTCAATTCGCGGATCAGTCGGGATTTCCCTACGCCCGCACCCCCGTTGAGCAATATGACACGTGAGTGAGATTTCTTTGCCTCCTCCCAGCCATTGAGCAATAGATGCATTTCCTGCTGTCTCCCGACAAGAGGTGTCAATCCCTTTACTTCGGCAATATCCAGCCTTGACTGAGCACTCGTTTCTGCGATCACACGATATATCTCAAGGGGCTTCGAAATACCTTTTAATGTATGAGGGCCAAGCTCTTTTGTGTCAAAAAACCCCTGCACGAGCTGAAGAGTAGAGTGACTGATGGCCAGGGTTCCCTTTTGCGCGATTCCCTCTATACGTGCTGCGATATTGGTCGCTTCTCCAAGTGCGAGACGCTCACTTCTCTTGCCCACTCCTACATCACCAACCACAACCATTCCAGAGTGCACTCCAATACGCACATCCAGTCTGATATTTTTTTCACTTTCAAGGCGATTGTTCAGAGCTTCCATGGCCTTGAGGATACCCAACCCTGAGTGTACCGCTCTCACGGCATCATCTTCATGCGCAACAGGGTAGCCAAAGTACACCAACAATCCGTCGCCCAGATATTGCGCAATATGCCCGTCGAAGCGACTGATCACTTTCTCGCTTGTCGTCTGATAATCCCGTACCAACAATCTGAATTCCTCGGCATCAAGACTAGAAGACAATGCAGTAGAGCCGACGAGATCACAAAACATGATAGTCAGGTGTCGCACTTCTGAATCAGTACCACTTCTGACCCTTTGCGCAGGCTTCTCTCCCCTGGTTGTCGTTCCGGTACCAGATCCACTGGCTGTACCACGCAACACTGTACCACATTTTCCACAAAATTTATGATCAGAAGGGTTTTCGCTTGCACAATCTGGACAGAGCAGTACTAGCTTTGTCCCGCAATTGCCGCAAAACTTGTTGCCGGGATCGTTTTCATATGTGCATTTGGGGCACTGCATGTTCTTTCGGTAGTGAATATCAATGTACGGATTTATCTGGATGCCCTCCTTCGCCATTCGGCTATGGCGGGCGATCCGGGATGCGAGATGCGGGATCCGGGATGTCCTCCTGCGCCAGTTCGGCTATGGCGGACGATGCGGGTTCAGGGTTCGAACATTCTACTAAAGACAAAAAATACTATGATCAGCGATTTGTTAATTCGTGAAATTAGTGCTTCTATAGGTTAAAAAGACTTGGGCCCATAGACTCTGATCAATTCGTGAAATTAGTGGCAAAAATAAATCTAAATTAATCACCCACCTCAAACCCCATCTCCTT
This sequence comes from Bacteroidota bacterium, assembly GCA_003648285.1. Lineage (GTDB taxonomy): Bacteria > Bacteroidota > Bacteroidia > Chitinophagales > Saprospiraceae > B8-G4. Next base: position 6,366 of record QMOR01000077.1, on the reverse strand, counting down.
CAAAATTGCCTGATGCCTGGGGTCATCAAAATATTCGTCATTAAGAAACAGGCGTATATTATACATGTACGCAGACGGTGATCTCTCATCAATACTTATTCTTTCCCATTTAAAGGCATTGTCATAATCGTCACTTAAATAATACATAAATCCGAGGGTAAATGGATCCTTAATCCCTTCTTCATTTACGTACGTTAAAAATCTATTGATGACCTGATCGCGTTTTTCAATATTACCGCACTTATCATTAATAAAAGCCAATGTGATTTGCAAGAGCTCACTTCCCCAGCCGTCCTTCATCAATTCTTCGGCCCTTTGTGCCAGCTTGAATGCTTCATCACATTCTCCTTGAAATACGTGTGCATATGCCTTTTTGATATGTCCCCATATCCAGTTTGGGTGCAGTTCAAGCGCTCTCTCAAATGCCTCCTCCGAATCTTCAAAATGGTGGGCGACCAGGTTGACCCAACCTAAATTATGCAGACTTGAAATTGACACCGGATCAAGGAGTACCGCTTTATCCGCCAATTCAATTGCCTTATCAAATTCTCCGACCGCAACCATCATCGCTGAATATCGGATGTAATTGTTTGCATCGTTTGGATTTAATTCCAACGCCTTTCGGTAGGAGGCTTCTGCCCCTTTAAAATCCCAATCACCATAAAATTTAATTGCCCCGTCACTTCGGTACGCATCGGCAAGATTTGGATCAATTGCAATGGCTGATTGAACTGCCGTCCGCGCTTCATCAAAAATCTCACTTCTTGTTGCCGTAGAAAACATTGCCTGCACGATCTTCTCGTTTGCGATAGCCGCATATGCCGGCGCAAACTGGGGGTCAATCCTGATAGCTTCTCTGAAATGCTCAAGTGCCTTTTCGGCTTCTTCGGAGGTAGATCCATAACTCAAATGCCTTCCTTGAAGAAACTCAGAATATGCCTCCGGATCAACATTGACAATATCTGCAGTAGACGTCCCAGCATGTAGAAGCTGTATGCGCAAAGGGCTCACCAGGGAGCTCACCAGGGCATCCTCAAGTTCAAACACACTTTCTACATTGCTCTTTATCTTCTCCCCCCAAATCTGATTATTTGTCCTTGTATCGATGAGTTGACAATTCAATACCACCTGATCGCCATACCTGTTAATCTGTCCGACAAATACAGCATCAACATTTAGCAATTCTCTGATTTTCGGAATATTCCCTGAGGAATTCCTAATTGTAAATGTCGCATTTCGCGAAAACACCTTAATGTCTTGTAATGCAGATAGGCGATTAATTAAATTCTCCGGAATGCCGTCAGCCAGGTACATGATGTCAGGGTCGTTATCCGTGTTTTCGAAAGGGAAAATGGCCAATGAATGAATCGTTACGTCGTCCGTTTCCGTCGGTAAAAACATTTGCCAGTACACCAGCAAGGCAATTAAAACGAATGCAATAGCACCTACAGCTTTAAGCCTCCTCTTATTATTATTTTTTCTTGAAGTTTCTTTGAACTTACCTGTTAGTTTGCCTTTATCGGGAACATTAATTCCAGCATTTGTCAACGCATAAACCGTTTGGGGCTCCCCGACATTTTTAAATTCAAAATCACCAAGAGCTGTATAAGTCAGATCACTTTGATTGCGCACCTGGTTTTTTATTCCCTCAGAAAACAAAATAGCGCCGGGCACTCCCATCGACTCAATTCGGGATGCAATATTGATACTATCACCAAATGCATTGTTGTCCCTAAAAACGACATCGCCCAGGTGCAAGCCCATTCTCACAGGGACCTTCGGTTGCAGACCATATCCATTTTGCAACACCATGGCACATCTCACCGCATCGACTGCATTACTGAACACAATCAGGCAACCGTCACCATAAAACTGAATAATTTGGCCTTGATGCAAGGGAACATGGGTCTCCAAATCTACCTTAAATCGCTTGAGGATATCGAGGGCGCGGTCCTCGTTTGCTTGCATCAGGCTGGTATACCCGGCAATGTCGGCAAAGAGTACTGCTGCTAATTGTCGTTTCCCTTCCTTCTGGTGCATTTCTGGAGTTGCAATGTGTGAATGAGCTTGTCATTCAATAAAATGTACTCATTAAAGCTACATTAAAATATGCGATATGCCAACAGATCCATTGCGGCACCAGTCCGGATGTGCCCAGATATACCAGCGATTGGGGTCCAGAATTTAGCTATTCATCTATTCAGCTTACATCTACAATATTCCTTGGCCTTTTATACGGCTCATCGTTGATGAGCTTCGGGAAGCTATTCTTGCCCTTCGACGCATTGTAGGCATCGACACTGGCGATCGCGGCCAAATCTACGATCTGATGAACCTCGCTATTCCTGTTTAATAACTGCACCGGTTTTTTCATACCCAAAAGGATTGGGCCAGTCTGGTGCGCATTGCTGAGCACGCGCATCAACCTAAGGCTGATGTTCCCTGCGTCAAGATTTGGGAATACCAATAAATTAGCCCTTTTCTTCAATGAGGAAAAAGGAAAATGTTGCTTTATTGACGATGGATTCAGTGCAAAATCAGCCTGTACCGGACCATCAATCGGGATATCCGGTCGGGCCTGTTTGAAAATTTCGATTGCCTTTACAATCTTTTCGGTTTCCGGAGTACGTACTGAACCAAAATTAGAAAATGAGAGCATGGCAACTCTCGGCTCAATGTGCAAACTCTCCATCTCACGAGCAGACAACAGCGCAATCTCCGCAAGATCCCTGGCATCCGGATTGATATTTACGGCACAATCGGCCAGACAATAGAGCTTGTTGTTGTGCAACACAAAAAACATGCCCGCCACGAGATTACCTCCTTTCTGAGTCCCCACCACCCGTAGTGCCGGCTTGAGTACTTCCGGAAAGTTGACTCCAATGCCACCGAGCATGGCATCGGCTCTCCCGGACTCAACCATCATTGCACCAAAGTAGAAGTAATTACGCACGTGCATTTCTGCGCGGGACTGAGTAATCCCTTTCCGCTGCCTCATCGCGTAATACTTCTCTTTCATTTCTTCGCGAAAAGCAGCATTTTTTGGTTCGATAATTTCTATTCCCTTACATGGAAGTCCTAATACGTCCATTTCCTTCAGCAATTCATCACGATTTTTAGTCAAAAGAATAGGAACTGCAATCCCCTCCCTGACGATTTCACAGGCAGCCTGAAGAATCTTCGGATGTGAGCCTTCAGGAAATACAACACGTTTGGGATGTCTTTTTGCCAGGTTGTGAAACTTCCGCATGACGTCGCGTGACGGCTCGAGGTGTTCGAGTAGATTTTCGCGATACTCATCCAGGTCGACCATCTTCTTTGCCACACCGGATTCCATAGCGGCTTTGGCAACGGCCGAAGCGGCATGGATCAATACGCGGTGGTCAAATGGCTTGGGGATGATATAGTCCGGACCAAAGACTATTTCATCTTCATCGTAGGCGCGCTTCACTGAATCCGGCACTTCTTCTCTTGCCAAATCCGCAAGGGCATGTGCTACGGCTAGTTTCATTTCTTCATTGACTGAGCTGGCTTCAACATCCAGTGTTGCCCGGAAAATGAATGGAAACCCGAGCACATTATTTACCTGATTGGGGTAGTCACTACGGCCAGTAGCAACTATTGCATCCGGACGAGCTTCGCGTGCATCATCGTATGTGATCTCCGGGTCAGGATTTGCCATGGCAAATATGATCGGTTTTTCACCCATGGTTTTGACCATTTCTTTGCTCAGTACCCCCTTTGCCGAAACACCACAAAACACATCCGCTCCGCGCATCGCATCCCCGAGTGTTCTCGCATCTGTATCCCTGAAGAACTTCGCCTTATAGCGGTTCTTGTCTTCATCACCACGTCCGTTCCACAATACACCTTTGCTGTCGGTCATGAGCACATTAGCCGGATCGACACCCAATGAAAGATAGAAATTTGCACACGCGATTCCGGCTGCACCGGCACCGCTGAATACAACCTTGATCTCCTTCATATTCTTCCCGGTCAGAAGCACAGCATTGATCAATGCTGCTCCGGAAATGATCGCCGTTCCATGCTGATCATCGTGAAACACCGGAATATCGAGCTCCTTTTTCAGGCGTTCTTCGATATAAAAGCATTCAGGGGCCTTGATATCTTCAAGATTAATTCCTCCAAACGTCGGCGCGATCAATTTGACTGCGTCAATAAATGCATCGGGATCTTCGGTATCGACTTCAATGTCAAAGACATCTATGTCAGCAAAGCGCTTGAAGAGGATGGCCTTGCCCTCCATCACAGGTTTGCCTGCCAATGCTCCAATATTACCAAGCCCAAGCACTGCCGTTCCATTGCTGATGACTGCAACCAGATTTCCTTTTGCAGTATACTTTCTGGCAAGTGCAGGGTCCCTCTGGATTTCCAGACAGGGTTCAGCCACACCTGGCGTATAAGCCAGCGACAGGTCGTATTGTGTTGCGAACGGCTTCGTTGGATTGATTTCAATTTTACCCTTCTTTTTACCATCGTGATAAGCAAGAGCGGCTTTTCTGAGGCTTTCATTTCGATTTTCCATAATCTGGATTTTATTGTGAGCACATACCTTGTCAGTAATTCAGCACAATGTAAACGGCTTTTTCTACGCTTTACATATGATTGCCGACATGGATGCGCATGATCAAGCTTGACAAAAATGGCTGCATGGTAATAAAACGGTACCTCGCACCACTTCGACAGCGAAACCTGGTTTGTAAACGGACGATAGTCCTGCGTCGCGCGGATCCCGATATTGACCAGCACCTCCCGATCGTGGTACTTGATGATCATCTTGTCCTGCTGGCAAAAGGCGAAGACTCTCCCTTTGTATTCGATCGTGGGAGAAGAGAGCATTTGACCCTTTGCAAGGTGGGAGTACCGCTTCTCTAATTCGTCGATCACGTCGTTGAAAATGGCAAGAGGGAACATGGAATATTGCCTTTCTAATTATTTGAATATTAATACAAGGCTATCAAAATATATTTCAATTCTGTAAGTCGGAGAACACTTACAGCTATTATCACACAACAAGACAAGATTTGAATGTAACGTTTTTAATTATTCAGGGTTTACCCTTATAACCATTTTAAGGGTTTTCACTGATTCGCTTGTCATGAAAAGGATTGATATTTGAAATAATAATTCATTCCCACCTCGTTACATTCCCACCTCGTTACATTCCCACCTCGTTACATTTTGGATTGCGTTTTTCATCATTTGATTAAAATTTAAAAATTATGACAAGCCAAGTTACCGAGATGATTTCTTATTCGAGGCAATTATTTTACAAGCAATTAATTGGAGTGGATTTATTATTGATTTTTACCCTGTTGACGGTAGTGCCTCTGAAGGCTCAAGAGCAGTGTGGAATCTTTGAGGCGACACTTCCTTGCACCGTGACATCTGGATTGACAATTTTAGAGCTTGAAGGCAATACTTTATGCAAAAGTGTCACTGAAGGAGATTTTGTCATCCCTGTTGTCTTCCATATAATGTATAACAATCCATTAGGCCCTGAGAATGTTTCTGATGAACAGGTTTATCAAGCCCTTGAAGATTTGAACATGCGATTCGCAAAGGATGAAGGAGGAACGTCTTTTAACCAGTCAATACGATTTGAACTAGCCAAATTTGATCCAGCTGGCAATTGCACAAATGGCATCAATCACGTGCAGGTTGATGCGAATTTTAGTGCCGGGATTGTTAAGGATACTTGGGGTGGTGGTTCGCAGGAATCAGCGTTTAAAAATCAAAACTATTGGTATAACCCGGACCATCAATATATGAATGTATGGATTGTGTATGATGTTCGAGATTGTGACGGAGGGCAAGGGGCTAGTTACGCGAGCTTCCCATTTCAATTTCCAGGCAATAATATTGTTGATGGTGTGGTAGTTCGGTATGAAATGCTTCGCAGGCCTACTTTCGCACATGAGGTGGGTCATTTCCTGGGATTGTATCATGTTTGGGGTATATATTCTAATAATTCCGATGCATGTTTGACGAGTCCATTAAATTGTCCGTATGGAGACGGAGTCGATGATACTGCACCTGTAAAGGGAACAGGCCTTGGTTCTGTTTGTAACCCTGGAGATGCTTATCCGGTTACCAATATCATGGCTATATCAGGAATGAGGATGGCATTCACCCCAGGGCAAATTGACAGGGTATGCCATTGGCTCTCGACCAATCGCCTTGATTTAGTGAGCAATGACAATCTGTTTAACACACTGGGCACGTTTGATTTTCCAATAGAACATATTGCTCAGAATACAACTTGGAGTACTTTTAGAAAGCAAAACAAAACCGTGGTAGTTAGCGATAATGCAATACTTACAATCACCGCAGAGGTCCGTTTTG
>QMOR01000076.1 GCA_003648285.1 Bacteroidota bacterium | reverse complement strand
CTTCCCCCCACGGATACCAATCGACGGGATTATGGGCATGCTGGAGTAAATATGGACTGGACTCACCAGCCAGTTTGTTGGTGAATTTGTGGTCTCCGGATTGCGCTCCGGATGGTGCATCGCATTGTGTCATGAGTATTGAACAAAAACAGACGAGAAAAGTAAATCGGAACATGAAATATATTTGGTGCAAAAATAACATCGTAAAACTAAGCGATCCTGTTCTTTTAACTACCTTATGCAGACAAAGTTATATATACACCTTTCACGTATATAAATGAATAAACAACCGCCTGGTCGGTGATAAAGCACATGCACCATGAATTGGAGACGTCTCAACGGTGAAAAAATCACAATGCCAATCAAGAAAATGGTAAAGGAGACAATTATCAGGGAGACGGGATTGGGCCATCGACTCAAGGTGTGCATAGGCACTGACTCACAGGTGCATGGTTCAGTCATTGAGTTTGCCACCGTCATTGTGTTTTTACGTGAGAAGAAGGGTGGCTTCATGTATATACATAATGACAAGATGCAGCAGAAAATGGGGATTCGCGAACGCATGATCCTCGAAGTAGCCAAGTCAGTCGAGGTCGCTTACAATCTTTGCGATTTGCTTGACAAGTATCATATCGAGCTGGAAGTACACGCCGACATCAATACGGATCCACACTTTAAGAGCAATGTGGCACTCAAGGAGGCCATGGGGTACATCCTCGGGATGGGGTTTGTCTTTAAGGCCAAGCCGGATGCCTTTGCCTCTTCGTCTTGTGCGGATAAGGTTGTCTGATGATTTAATAGATTTAATGACCATAACCTTCCATTGATCGAATAGTATTTGTCGATCGCGGCGAATTAACTTAAATTCGCGCCTTTAATCCATAGGTATAAACGAAACCTGTTTTCCCATTAATAAATGCAAATTATGAAACAACTAATGTTGATCATCTCTATGTTGGCTGCCTCGCAGTTGACATGGGCGCAGAAGGTCGATTATGTCGAGTATGATCTCGATAACGGACTGCACGTGATTTTACACCAGGACAAGTCCACACCAATTGTGGCTGTCGCGGTAATGTATCATGTGGGGTCGAAAAACGAAAAGCCCGATCGCACGGGTTTTGCACACTTCTTTGAGCACCTGATGTTTGAAGGGTCGGAGAATATTGAACGTGGTGAATACGACTCGTATGTCCAGCGTGCCGGTGGTACACTGAATGCAAACACGACGTATGACCGCACGTATTACTATGAAATATTGCCGTCCAATCAGTTGGCCCTGGGACTATGGCTCGAATCTGAGCGCATGCTTCATGCCAAGGTGGATCAGAAGGGGATTGAAACCCAGAGAGAGGTCGTCAAGGAAGAGCGCCGCCAGCGTATTGACAATCAGCCTTACGGTTCTGTGCTGCAGGAGTCCTTTGAGCGCGCATTTACTGAGCACCCTTATCACTGGCCTGTGATTGGATACATGAAGGATCTTGAGGATGCACAGGAAGAAGACTACAAGCAGTTTTATGAAGATTTTTATGTGCCCAACAATGCGGTGCTGTCAATAGCAGGTGACATCGATATCGGAGATGCCAAAAACCTGATTGCGACATATTTTGGTGGAATACCAAAAAGTAAAAAGACTGTCTACAGACCCAATATTGTTGAGCCGGCATTAAATGGAGAAGTGCGTGATACAATATATGACAACATTCAACTTCCAGCTGTCATTCAGACCTACCGGATTCCTGCACAGGGTACCAAAGATTATTATGCCGTAGATATGCTTAGCCGCCTTTTGTCTGGAGGGGAGAGCTCACGACTTTACAAAGCGCTCGTCGATGAGCAGCAAAAAGCACTTTTTGTGGGAAATTTCCCGCTTGCATTAGAGGATCCAGGAGCATCAATTGCCTTTGGGATTTGCAACATGGGTGTGTCACCAGATGAGCTCGAAAAGGCTATGAATACCGAAATGGTACGTGCGATGAACGACTTGATTACCGAGAAGGAATTTGAAAAGTTAAGGAATCAAGTTGAGAATGAGTTGGTCAGCAGTAATTCGAGAGTGGCCAGCATCGCTGAGAATCTTGCGACATATTACTTGTTTTATGGTGATACAGACCTTGTCAATAAAGAAATTGACCGGTATATGGAAGTTACGCGAGAGGATATCAGGGAGGCTGCCAAGAACTACTTTAAAGCAGACAACAGAGTCGTCCTGACTTATTTGCCAAAACCTAGTGATAAATCCTAATTGAAGGGTGCAAAAGAAGAAATCATGAAAAAATTCATTCAATATATATCAATAACCGCCTTGATTGCACTTACGGGAGCAGCGAGTGCGCAGAACTCCGATTGGAGAGCGACGGTACCGGAGGCCGGACCGGCCCGCACGATTGAAATCGGGAAGTATGAATCATTTACACTCGATAATGGATTGAAAGTCATTGTCGTCGAAAACCACAAGATTCCACGTATCTCTTATCGCCTGTTTATTGATCGCGACGCGATTTTTGAAGGGGAAAAGGCTGGATATACGAATATCGCCGGTGACTTGTTGAGTACAGGAACAGCCAACCGGACCAAAGCAGAAATAGATGAGGAGGTAGATTTTGTAGGGGGATCGATGAGTACGAGTTCATATGGAGGATTTGCGAGTTCATTGACAAGGCACTCAGACGTAGTGTTGGGCGTGTTTTCAGATGTGGTGCTCAATCCCTCCTTCCCGGAGGATCAGTTTGACAAAATGAAGACTCAGATGTTGTCCGGATTACAATCGCAAAAAGACGATCCAAATGCGATTTCAGGAAATGTCTCAGGTGCATTGACGTATGGCCTGGATCATCCTTATGGCGAAATGACAACAGAGACTACTGTTGAAAATATTACGCTGGATGACTGTAAAAATTATTACGCTGATTACTTCATGCCAAATGGCTCTTATATGGTTGTGGTTGGGGATATTTCACCGGCAAAAGCCAAAAAGCAGGTTGAGAAGTATTTCGGTAGTTGGGAAAAGGGGGTAATGCCCGAGCACGAGTACGAAATGCCTGAGATGCCCGAAGCAAATGAAGTGGCATTTGTAGACAAAGCTGCAGCAGTTCAATCAGTCATCAGGATCACGTATCCCGTTGACCTGAAACCTGGTCAGGAAGATGTGATTCCCGGTCGTGTAATGAATAGTATTCTGGGGTCAGGATTCTCGGGGAGGTTGTTTCAGAACCTGAGAGAAGATAAGGCGTATACATATGGAGCATACTCTTCACTCGGTAGCGATGAGCTGGTAGCAAGCTTCAGCGCTACAGCTTCTGTGCGCAATGAAGTAACTGATAGCGCAATTATTCAGTTTATGATTGAACTCAATCGCATGAGGGATGAGGATGTGACTGATGATGAGTTGGAACTGGCCAAGAATTTCATCGCCGGTGCGTTTGCCAGGAATCTGGAGAGCCCGCAAACAGTGGCCAACTTTGCCCTTAATACATATCGCTATGATCTGCCGGAGGACTATTACAGTTCATACCTCGAGCGGCTTGCTGCGGTAGATAAAGAGACCGTACGAGCAATGGCTCAGAAGTATATTAGTACTGATCAGGCCCGGATTATCATTGTCGGGAATAAGGATGAAGTAAGTGAGACTTTGGCACATTTTTCAGCCAGTGAGGAAGTGACGTTCTATGATATTTATGCAAATGAAAAGGCTCCAACCATGGATTTTGGAGATGTGAGCGGAGAAGATATTGTGAATGCCTTTATCACAGCAATTGGAGGAAGAGAAGCATTGGAGAGTGTCAAGAGTACAAAAGTGATAATGTCCGCAGATGCGATGGGGCAGACGATGGAGTTTGTGGAGTATAAGATGGCCCCCGGAAAGTACTCAATGGCAATGTCCTCGATGGGACAGACTATGATGCGTCAGGTATTTGATGGTGAAAGCGGATATGTAGAGCAGCAAGGCCAAAAGATGCCATTGGAGGGATCTGATTTGGAGAACATGAAGGATGAGGCCAAGATAACGCCTGAGTTGGACTACGTCGCGGATGGTTATGCGCTTGAAGTGGTTGATCTGGAGGAAATAAATGGAGAAATGGCTTACAAACTGAAAGTAACAGATGGGAACGAGAATAGCAGTATCCATTACTTCAGTAAAGATACCGGGCTTAAGCTCAGGTCCATCAGTACGATGGAGGCAAATGGGCAGTCGGTGACGTCTACCGAAGATTTCTCGGACTATCGCGAGGTAAGCGGTATTATGCTTGCGCACAATCAGGTTATCGTAGGGATGGCGCCATTTCCTTTAGAGATGAAGACTTCAAGTGTTGAAGTAAACGGAGAGATAGATCCAACTGTTTTTCAATAGGTTGTGATTTGAAATATATTAGGGCCGTTCAGTTTTGGATGGCCCTTTTTTATGCGTTAGAGCCTTGTTGGTAAAGCCGATTAGCGCATGAAATTATTAGCTTGCAATTGCAATTATAAAAGATGATACAAGTATTTGTAACCGGGGGCACATTCGACAAGGATTATAACTACATCACTGGTCAATTGTATTTTAAAGACACGCACCTCACCAGGATGTTTGACAGGGGGCGATGTACGCTTGATATCAATGTGAAAACGCTCATGATGGTCGATAGCATGGAGATGACAGAAGAGGACAGAGAGATCATTGGGTACAATTGCAAACGGTCACGATCAGAGAAAATCCTGATTACACACGGCACCGATCGCATGGTAAAAACAGCGATACTTTTGGATAAAGCAAAACTGGATAAAACAATTGTGATCACAGGTGCAATGGTTCCGTATGCATTCGGAACTTCCAGCGATGGCTTTTTTAACCTCGGAAGTGCTCTCGCCTTTGTGCAATCCTTACCACATGGCGTATATGTTGTGATGAATGGCAGGTGTTTTAATGCAAAAGAGGTTCAAAAGAACAGGAAGACTGGGTATTTTGAGGCGATTGGATAACTTTGAAGTGACATAGTCACATAGCCGATATATGAAGATTATTGTTTATTTTTATCGTTCTATAAATCAGGCTGTTGGAAGAGAAGACAAATGAGAACCCATTGCGTATGAAATTCGGCGTTGCATTAGTAATCGCATTGTTGACGATATCGCTCAGCTTGCAGGCACAAGGTGAATGGGGTGGCGTTAGCTTCAAGAGTCTTTTTATTGATTATCAGACATTGAGTGCTGACGGTGATTTTGGAGCATTCCGAGAGTATACAGTCGGACTTGAGTTTTCGTACTTCCATAATATTACTGATCATTTCTCAGTGGAGCTCCCAATAAAAATGGGAACAGCAAATTTATTGGAGGAAAAAAATATTCAGATTTTTGGTGCTGATATTCATGCCAATTACAAATTTCGTGATCCTGAAAAACACTTTAGACCGTATGTTTTGGCTGGGGCGGGATTTGTGATAGAGAATGGAGATTCATCCAACATTCAGATTCCGGTAGGATTTAGATTGGATTTCCGGGTGGCTCCCGGTGCTTATGTCACATGGCAGTCTGAGGTGCGGTTTTCGCTCGATGAGAACAGAGATAACTTTAATCATAGCATAGGGTTCAAATATATGTTTGGAGCCCCAAAAGAGGTCATTATTCCGCCCGTCCTGGATACTGATGGTGACGGTATCGTTGATACATTAGATCGCTGTCCATTGATTCCTGGTCTCGAAGTGTTCTTTGGCTGCCCTGATACCGATGGCGATGGCATTCCAGACTCGGATGACGACTGTCCCGAGTACCCCGGTTTGGCAGAATTTAACGGCTGTCCGGATTCTGATGGCGACGGTGTACCTGATAATGATGACGAGTGTCCGAATGACCCAGGCCCGGTTGAGAACAATGGTTGCCCGCTCAACGACCGCGATGATGACGGGATTGAAGATGATATGGACGATTGTCCTGATACCCCTGGACTAGTCCGCTTTAACGGATGTCCTGATACTGACGGCGACGGATTGCGCGATATCGACGACCTTTGCCCAAATACGGCAGGACCCATCGAGAACCAGGGATGCCCGGTGATCAAAGCAGAGCACAGGGAGATTTTGGAATTTGCAATGCAGGCTGTAGAGTTCGAGCACGGAAGTGCAAGGCTCAGCAGCGGTTCGCATGGCTTGTTGAAACAGATCGTCGGAATCATGGATGCGTATCCCGATTACCGCCTTGAGATCAGTGGCCATACAGATAGTACCGGTGCAGATGCCTTCAATCAGAAATTGTCAGAGCAAAGAGCCAAATCGTGTTACGACTATCTCGTTGGACAAGGTGTATCCGCACGACGTGTGAGTTTTGTCGGTCACGGTGAGACGATGCCGATTGCAGATAATGAGACTCAGGATGGCCGTCAACTGAATCGCCGCGTTGAGTTTAATATGATTCCGGGATTGAATTGATACTTAATCAATCGTCTTTGCCTCAACCTTTCTGCGAAGCTCCTCTTTATATTGAAGAATCTTATCCCTGACCGCGTCATCCGAAGCGCCAATGATCTGAGCCGCAAGGATTCCAGCATTCTGAGCCGCATTTAGAGCCACAGTCGCAACAGGGACGCCATTTGGCATTTGAAGAATGGATAAAATACTATCCCAGCCATCGATAGAATTGCGGGATTTGACAGGAACTCCAATCACGGGCAACGGGCTCAGTGAAGCCACCATGCCCGGAAGATGTGCAGCACCACCTGCTCCGGCGATGATTACCTTTATTCCACGAGTATGCGCGGCTTTGGCAAACTCAAACATCCGCTCGGGAGTGCGATGTGCCGACACAATTGAAATCTCATAACTCACTCCAAGATCCTTAAGGATATCTGCCGCTGCCTGCATGACAGAGAGGTCGGAGTCCGACCCCATGATAATACTTACCTGTGTACTCATGAGATGACTTTTATTAGATCGCGAACGAATTTAGCTTTTTCGATTGCTTGCTCCAAATCGGGCGCCAGAATCGTGGAGTGACCCATCTTTCGGAAGGGCTTTGTGATCTGCTTGCCGTAGAGATGTATGTGTACGTCCCCGAGTGCAAGACTCTCTGTGATTCCCTGGTAAATGGCATCTCCCGTGTGGCCCTCACTGCCCAGTATATTGATCATGACGGCAGGGGAGCGCAGTACCGGATCTGCAAGAGGTAAACCCACTACACCACGTATGTGTTGTTCAAATTGGGAAACGGATAATGCCTCGATTGTATGGTGACCACTGTTGTGCGGCCTGGGCGCAACCTCGTTGATCAGAATCTCACCATTGGAGGTGACAAACATTTCGACGGCAAGCAATCCACAGATGTCAAGCCCCTCAATGGCGGCCTGAGCGATTTGCATGGCCTCACTCTCTAGCGACGGACCTATACCTGATGGGCAGTAGAGGTAGTCTACGAGATTGGCTATTGGATAAAAATGCATGCCGACCGTGGGGAATGACTTGATTTCTCCATGAATATTCCGGGCGACGACAACAGATATCTCCAATTCGAGGTCAATCAATGGCTCTACCAGGCATGGTGTGTCGAAGCAGTTATCCAGATCTTCCTGATTGCGAATCATCGCTACTCCACGCCCGTCATATCCGTCACGTCTGGCCTTGACGACAAATGGGAAATTACGCTTGCCCGAATCCACCAGCGCCTGCACTTCTGATTTTTTGTCGAATAGCTCGAAACTTGCAGTTGGTAACCCTATCTCAACGTAAAACGCCTTCTGTAGCCCCTTGTCTTTTATGATATCGAGTGACTCTGGCGAAGGATGGACGATGACGCCGTTGTCACGCAATGCACGGAGCCCGTCACTATTCACACTCTCAATTTCAATTGTGACTGCATCCATTGACTGCCCGAACGCAACTACATCATCAAAGTCTTTAAAATTGCCCTCGGTGAAACTATCACAAACGGCACCAGCCGGAAAGTCCCTTGATGTATCGAGGATGTGCGTGTGGAGTCCCCATCTGCTCGCTGACTGACAGAGCATCTTACCTAGTTGACCACCTCCCAAAATACCAAGCTTGTATGATTGATCAATAAATGGTTTGCGCATATTGACGTTTTAAAGGAGGCGCGAAGATACAATGTATGGTGGCCTTTATTGCCGGCAAACATAAATCTCTTTGAAGTGCATGGCGTCGGTTATGAACCTTCAATCTAGCGCGGAAACAGAGCGATTGTAAATCATCAACTCTTAAAACACACCCGTACCAATATTTTGAATAACTTCAATTTTTGCACCAAATATTACCATGAAATACCTCCTCAAAAACGGCGAAATCATCAACCGCGGAAAGCGATTTGGAGCTGATTTGTTGATCGCCGACGGAAAGATTGAAAAAGTCGGAAGTGAAATAGCTGTCACGGGAGCAGTCAAAGAGATCGATTGCACCGGCAAACTGGTCATCCCGGGCATGATCGATGACCAGGTACACTTCAGGGAGCCCGGGCTCACGCACAAAGCAACCATTCATTCAGAGTCCCGTGCTGCAGTTGCAGGAGGCGTCACCTCATTTATGGAAATGCCGAATACCAATCCGGCAGCATTCACCCAAAAATTACTTCAAGACAAGTATGATATAGCCTCACGCGATGCGGCGGCAAACTATTCGTTCTTTATGGGAACGAGCAATGATAACCTGGAGGAAGTGCTTCGGACTGATCCGAAGATGGTTTGCGGCGTAAAGATATTTATGGGTTCCTCTACTGGCAATCTCCTCGTCGATGATCGCGAGACATTGGACAGACTGTTCGGTTCAGTGCCGATCCTGATCGCAACGCACTGCGAAGATGAACAGACGATCATCGACAATCTCGCTACCGCAGAGGCGAAATATGGATCTTCAGTGCCCATCTCGATGCATCCGGTGATCAGAAGCAGAGAAGCGTGCTATATGTCTTCAAGTCTTGCAGTCGAGCTTGCCAAAAAGCATGGGACGCGTCTGCATATTTTACATATCACCACGAGAGAGGAACTGTCTCACTTCTCCACTGCCGATATCGCTGACAAGAAGATCACAGCTGAGGCGTGTGTACATCACATGACCTTTTCGAAGCAAGACTATCTGACACTCGGCAATCAGATCAAGTGCAATCCGGCAATTAAGCTCGAGCGGGATCGCCTTGCGATCATTGAGGCCGTAAAGGATGGCCGCATCGACGTGATCGCCACTGATCATGCACCGCATACCTGGGAGGAGAAATCAAAAGACTATTTGCATGCGCCTTCGGGACTGCCTCTGGTGCAGCATCCACTGGTCTTGTTGCTGCAATTATATCACAATGAAGGCCTTGCACTTGAGACAATTGTCGAACGTGCCTGCCATGCACCGGCCAAGTGTTTTGATATCGCTGATCGCGGGTATCTCGATGAGGGCAAGTGGGCCGATGTCGTCGTGCTTGATCCGAATAGGGAATGGACAATCAGGAAAGAAGGGCTCTTGTACAAATGTGCCTGGTCACCACTGGAGGGCAAAGCTGTAAAAGGGTCAGTTGAGATGACATTTGTCAATGGACGGCAGGTTTATGCCGATGGTCAGCTCACTATTGATAAGCCGGGTATGCGACTCACGTTTGATCGATAGGATTATTGCAATGCTTCCTTCAATGTGAGATAGTCTTTTACCTCGTAACGCCCTCTGTCATTTTTTTGCAAAGTGATGCATTCTGTCACCGGATCATGCTCTAAAAACAGGATATAGTTATTCTCAATTGCCTCTTCAAAAAATGCGGCCTTTTCTTTTAATGTCTCAAGTGGGCGAATATCATAACCCATGACGTACGGCATGCGCACATGAAATGAGGAGGGCAGGAGGTCGGCACAGAAAACGACTGTTTTGTCACCAATACGAATCTTTGGAATCATCATCGCCTCGGTGTGGCCAAAGACAAACATGACATCCAATACACCCATCCAATTCATCGCATTTTCGTCGGTGATGTACGAGACGATATTGTGATCGATCAATGGGACTATGTTTTCTTTTAGAAAAGATGCGCGTTCCCTTGGGTTTGGATCAAGTGCCCAGTCGAGGTGGGATTTGTGCGTCCAGTAACGGGCATTAGGAAATGTTGGCACAATCTCACCGGTATCATTTCGCGTGAGCGCACCGCCGCAGTGATCAAAATGTAAATGGGTAAGGAAAACATCGGTAATGCCCTCCAGCCCCTGACCTACACGTTCGAGGCCCGACAATAAATCTGAATCGCCATGAGGATGAAAATGCGACATAAAGCGCTCGTCCTGTTTGGTACCCATCCCTGTATCAATGAGGATGCGTTTTTCTCCCGTGTCAATCAGGAGACACCTGAGTGCCCAGGTACAAAGGTTATTCTCGTCAGGCGGATTGAGCTTTTGCCAGAGCACCTTTGGTACCACACCAAACATAGCTCCTCCGTCGAGTTTGAAACGACCTGTGTCAATAATTCGTAACTGCATTATGAAAATCCGATTTTATGAGGTGATTTGCCAAGTTCTTTTTTCAAAGTTGCCATTTTTATGGCTGTGACGGCCGATTCGTCGCCTTTGTTTCCAAGGTCTCCGCCTGCACGAGCTTCGGCTTGTGCCTGGTTGTTAGGAGTCAATACGCCGAATATGACAGGGATATTGGTCATCAGGCTCAGTTGCATTAAGCCGTTGGAAACTGCATGAGAAATATACTCGTCATGTTTGGTTTCACCCTTTATGACACAACCGAGGCATATGATGGCATCCAGGACTTTTCCGGTTGAGATGAGTTTGGCCCCCATTGGGAGTTCGTATGCACCGGGCACAGTCTCAATAACAATATCATCGACAGCGACGTCATTTTTCAAGAGTGTGGTCCGGCAACCATCGAGAAGATTTTCCGTGATCGCTGCGTTCCATTCAGACACAACTATCCCGATTTTTAGTCCCTTCCCCGAAGGGATATTTCCTTCAATCATCATCTTCGAATGCTGCGTACCCATGGCGAGATTGATTTGAGTTTTAAACGACCTAAAAGTAAAAAAGCCCTGCTTTACAGCAGAGCTTCTTTACTTTTATATCTGGTAGAAATTAGTCGACTTCTACACGCATGATATATTTGTCAATATCACGAGCGATCGACATCTCAGAATAGTTCTCTTTGATTTGAGTGAAAGCTGCATGCGCCTTTT